>NZ_LKDX01000025.1:0-64088 GCF_001401795.1 Pseudoalteromonas sp. P1-26
AAAGTGGTCGGCGATGCAGGATTTGAACCTGCGACCCCTTGGACCCAAACCAAGTGCGCTACCAAACTGCGCTAATCGCCGATGCTTACCGTTGTTTGCGAGTGACCTCGTTAACAACGGGGTGCATAATAGTGATTTGACCGAGTCAGGTCAAACATTTTTTTAAGAAAATAATTCAATCGGTCACTTTTAGTTCATAATGGTTAAATATTGCAAATATAAGCTAAAATTTGAACTCTTTTTTATAAAGTAGCGCTTTATATAAGATTGCATCTTGGCGCTATGATGCTTTTCTGCGAAAATACGCAACATAAATAAATATGATCAAACAAACATGATTTGTGTATCCACGCCCCCTTTATTGGATAATCATATTTAGATGTATCAGTATCAAGTTAACTAACCCCAATTAAAGGTCACCCATGACGGCAAACATCATCGATGGTAAGGCAATAGCTAAACAAGTACGCAGCAATGTAGCAGAGCGAGTTGCAGAGCGTGTAGCGAATGGATTACGCGCTCCAGGACTAGCAGTAGTGTTAGTTGGTCAAGATCCAGCTAGCCAAGTGTATGTTGGTTCTAAACGTAAAGCATGTGAAGAAGTCGGCTTTGTATCTAAGTCTTACGATTTACCTGGCGACACAACTGAGCAAGATTTACTTGCATTAATAGATCAACTAAACGAAGACAAAGAAGTAGACGGTATTCTAGTACAGTTACCTTTACCTCAGGGTCTTGATGCTGAAAAAATTCTTGAACGCATCACACCACATAAAGATGTTGATGGTTTCCACCCTTATAATATTGGTCGTTTAGCTCAGCGTATGCCGGCACTTCGTCCTTGTACACCGAAGGGTATTATCACCCTACTCGACTCTACCGGTGTCCGCTACAAAGGTATGCACGCAGTTGTTGTTGGTGCGTCAAACATTGTTGGTCGTCCTATGTCACTTGAGCTTTTACTTGCAGGCTGTACAACAACGGTGTGTCATAAGTTTACTCAAGATTTAGAAACGCATGTTCGCCGCGCTGATTTATTAGTTGTTGCGGTTGGTAAACCTGAGTTCATTCCGGGTGATTGGGTTAAAGAAGGTGCTATCGTAATTGATGTAGGCATTAACCGCCTTGAATCTGGCAAGCTTGTTGGTGATGTTGAATACGATATCGCTGAACAAAAAGCACATTTCATTACACCAGTACCAGGTGGTGTTGGCCCAATGACTGTGGCAAGCTTAATCGAAAACACCCTTGAAGCGTGTGAAAAGTACCACAGCTAAGAAGAGCTAAATTATTGCAAAAGGCTGCCAATTGGCAGCCTTTTTTGCTTTTAATTGTTTTGTAGTTTGAACTGCCTAAGCTTTAGCATCTGGGGGAGCACTGAAAACACAATCATCAAAAACATTAATAGGTATTGCCAGTCTTGATATTGTTCGTTTATGAGTAAAACAGCGCATACTATTCCTGCGATTGGATTAGCAATAGTGCCGAATGAAAACTCAGCCACAGTCATGCGTCCTAATAACCAAACATACAGAATATAGGCGATAGCGGTATTGGGCACGATTAACCAAAATAGCGCAGAATATTGCAGCGCTGAGATAGGCTCAAATATCACTTGGTATTGTTCTGGGTGAAGTAAACTGCCATCAATAAACGCAGCCAATAATAAAATAGTGCCACCAATGATTAACTGCCAGGTAAGCACAACCCACCAATGTATATGCACCGACAAACTTTGTACTAAGGTGCTACCAATCACAATAGTCAGTAAGGCCCCAAATAAAGCGGCCACTCCCAATACATTTAATGACACATGTGCTGGGTCGAACAACAGCCAAGCCAATACCACCAGCGCTATAGCGCAAATTGCTTGAATTTTTGCAGGTCGCTGTCCTTTAGTAAGCCAAGCATATAACAAAGCCACAACTGGCACAGACACCATCCCTACCCCTGCTATAGCTGCAGGAAGATTCACTGCCATGATAAAAATAAAGGCAAAAAATAGCGCGATATTCACCGCACCTAAAGTCAATAAACTTGGCCACTGCGAACGGGTCGGCAAACTAGGTTTAAGTAATAAAAGTAATAACCCTGCAGGTAATGCACGTAATGCGCCTAATAAAAGTGGCGGCCAATCAGGTGTGGCATATTTGGTCACTGCATAGGTGGTGCCCCATAAAAAGGCGGGGATCATGGCAAGTAAAATATTCAATGTCTGTCCTTGTTAATACGAAGAGATGGCAAGGTAAAAGCTCAAGTACAGTTGAGGTCAATAGCTATATTGATTAAAAACAAAAAAGGTTGCCTCGTTGGCAACCTTTTTTATTGAGTTATGCTTCGATGAATAGTTAGGCTTTACGCCATGTTGTTTTTCCAGCTGAATCTTCAAGTACCACACCAAGCGCATTCAATGCATCGCGTGCTTCATCAGCTGCCGCCCAATCTTTGCTTGCGCGGGCTTCGTTACGTTTTGCTATTAACGCTTCGATATGTGCTACTTCGTCGTCAGCTTGGCCACCTTGTAAAAAGGCTTCTGGGTCTTGTTGTGCTACCCCTAATACCTCAGCAACACTGCGTAGTACATAAGCTAGCTTACCTGCTTGCTCTGCATCGCTATCTTTAACACGGTTTAGCTCTTTTGCTAATTCAAATAATACTGGTAGTGCTTCAGGTGTGTTAAAGTCATCATCCATCGCTTTTCTGAATTTAGCCACATATTCATTGCTAGCTAAATCGCACTCGATTGGCGTTACGCCACGCAATGCAGTGTAAATACGTTCAAGTGACGAACGTGCTTGCTCAAGGTTTTCTTGCGAATAGTTAAGCTGGCTACGGTAATGACCTGAAATTAAGAAATAACGAACTGATTCAGCATCGTATTCTTTTAAAACGTCACGTACGGTAAAGAAGTTGTTTAAAGACTTAGACATCTTCTCTTTATTAACCTGAACCATACCTGTGTGGATCCACGTATTAACGTACTTGCCGTTATTTGCACAGCATGACTGAGCAATTTCGTTTTCATGGTGCGGGAACTGTAAATCTGAACCACCACCGTGAATATCAAAATGTTCGCCTAAGTGCTTAGAACTCATTGCCGAACATTCAATATGCCAACCAGGACGACCCTCACCCCATGGTGAAGACCATGACGGCTCACCTGGCTTGGCTTTTTTCCAAAGCACGAAATCAAGTGGATCTTGCTTATCTTGTGCAACTTCAACACGAGAGCCAGCTTGTAGCATGGTTAGGTCTTGTTGTGATAAAGCACCGTACTGCTCAAAGGTTGATACATCAAACAATACATCACCGTCTGCAGCAACATACGCATGGCCTTTGGCAATTAAACGCTCAACCATAGCGATTATTTCATCCATGTGGTTTGTTACTGTTGGCTCAACATCCGGACGCAGCATATTTAAGCTGTCGAAATCTTCATGCATGGCTTTGGTCATACGAGTCGTTAAATCATTAATTGACTCACCATTTTCGTTAGCACGTTTAATGATTTTGTCGTCAACATCAGTGATGTTACGAACGTATTTTAAATCGTAACCGATGTGGCGTAGGTAACGCACAATCACGTCAAAACCAACGAAAGTACGAGCATGACCAATGTGACAGTAATCATAAATGGTGATACCACACACGTACATGTCGATTTTGCCATCAACAAGGGGTTTAAACTGCTCTTTTTGTCGCGTAAGTGTGTTGTAAATTTGTACCATTTATAAAATGTCCTTAACGGTGTTTCGAGATTCTCTATGGTAACACTTGCAAAGCCGCTGCTCTAGCGCTTTATCAATTGAATAAGCACTTTGTTAATCGTTTTAAACAAGCTCTTTGTTAATCAAAGACAACTACTATAAAATAGCCCCATTATTAAACCTGATATAGGAAACCTCATGGTTGTACTACACACAAACTTTGGTGACATCACTATCAAGATGCACGAAAGCGATGCACCAAACACAGTTAAAAACTTCTTAGAGTATGCGAATGCTGGCTTTTACAACGGTACTATCTTTCACCGTGTAATTGATGGCTTCATGGTACAAGGCGGTGGTTTTGAGCCGGGTATGGTTCAAAAAGAAGTAAACAACCCAATCGAAAACGAAGCAAACAACGGCCTTGCAAATAAAGTGGGCACATTAGCAATGGCACGTACGCCGGATCCACATTCAGCAACTGCGCAGTTCTTCATTAACGTTAACGACAATGACTTCTTAAACTTCAGCAGTGAAACATCACAAGGCTGGGGCTACTGCGTGTTCGCAGAAGTTGTTGAAGGTATGGACGTGGTAAACAAAATCAAAGGTGTTGCTACTGGCAGCGCTGGCTTCCACCAAGACGTACCTCTTGAAGATGTAATCATCGAAAAAGTAACGGTTAGCTAATTTAATCGTTTAGTCTTTTTAAGCGGGCCTTTGCCCGCTTTTTTGCGAGTAACCATGAAACAAAGTTATTTTATTGCCGACCTCCATTTAACAGAAAACCGCCCAGACATCACTGCGGCATTTTTTGATTTTCTTGATAGCAAGATTATTAATGATGACGTTGATGCACTGTATATTTTGGGTGACTTTTTTGAAGTATGGGTAGGTGATGACTATCAAACTGACCTTTCAAAGAGTGTTGCCGCACGTTTAAGCCAAGTCAGTGAAAGTGGTACTGAGGTGTTTTTTATTCATGGTAATCGCGATTTCATTATGCGAGAAGACTATGCAAAAAGCGCAAGTATGACTTTACTACCTGAACAAGTTGTTATTGATTTATACGGTACTCCAACAGTTATCTTGCACGGTGATGAAATGTGCACTCAAGATATTGAATATCAAAAGTTTCGTAAAAAAAGCCGTGGTTGGTGGTGGCCAAAACTAATGCTTGCTATGCCGCTTTGGTATCGTAAGAAGATTGCCCGCAACGCCCGCGAAAAATCAAAACAAAGCCAAGCTGGCAAAGCCTTAGAGATTTTAGATGTTACCGAAGATGCGGTTTTAGCCATGTTTGAAAAGCATCAGGTTGCTAATATGATCCACGGTCATACTCACCGCCCTAATGTGCATCACTATAAGCAAAATGGAAAAACACTAACCCGCACTGTACTGGGTGACTGGTATGAGCAAGGTTCATACTTAAGAGCTACTCCAGAGCAGCAAAAACTAGTCCATACGCCCTTTAAATAGCCGATATTTTAACTATGCTTTAACCAGTATTGTCAAAAAATGCATTATCTATGATGAGTCGGTTAAGCCTTTTATGTTGTTGTTTACTATTTAGCTTTTCAATCAATTGCCAAACTTGGCAACTGGTCACAGAGCCGTTTCCTCCTTATTTTATTGATAAGCCAAACAAGCCGGGCTGGCTGCACGAAGTCATCATCGCAGCACTGAAAACACAAAAACATCAAGCCACCATTGAATACACCCACTGGGGACGTGCTCTAAAGCTTGCCAAACGCCATAAACGTGTTGCAGTGCTAGGTGCTTTTTATACCAAGCAAAGAGCAAAAAATTTTACATATTCACCTTCATTAGCTACCGCACATACCGTGTTATTCAAGCGTGTTGATAGCAAAATTACCTACACAGGCTCTTTGTATTCATTAAAGCCATATACAATTAGCAAGGGTGAAGACTATGTGGTTAGTGAGCAATTTGAGCACCACCCAAACCTTAGCGTAGTAACAACGGGTAGCTTGGTTGAGAGCTTATTGCTATTAAAGCATGGTCGTGTTGATTTAGTTGCAGGCACAAAAGAGGTTGCCTTGTATTGGCTCGATAATAGCGAGCGCTTACAGCAAGCAAAGCAAACAGAATTAGAAATAGTTACCCCCTATCTTGCTACTCAACACTTACATGTGATTACTGATAAAAATCACCCTCAGGCTGAGTATTTCCAACAAAATTTATCTTTAGGTCTTAAAGCAATTACGGCGTCAGGCAAGCTTTTAGAGATACTGAAGCATTATGAACTGAATGAAAAAGAAATTAGTCACATTACGCAACTATATGAAAAAACCTATGCTAACTAATTTTGTTCTTTTTCAAGCGTGGCAAGGTTATCTTAAACTGCGTTGCGATTCCTTCAGGTAGGTCTTTGCTTGCAACTAGCTGGATTTTTCCGTTAAGAACACTCGTAACCCATTCATGCACAAGGTACAAACCTAACCCTGTATGACCATGGTTTCTAGATGTAGTCACGAAGGGGTCAAATAAGTTACTACGCAAAGAGTCATCAATCCCACAACCATTATCAGAAACGCTAATACAAAGGTCACCTTGTTGATTTAAATGTACATGCAATTGAATTTGTTTGTTATCAAGCTCGTCAAAGGCGTGAGAAATTGCATTAACGATTAAACTCTCAATAACCTGAGAGATAATCCCAGGGCGACTAACAATGTCTTTTTTGACATCGATTTTAGTTTCTATGGTTACTTTTGAAGCTTTAAAGCGGGATTTTAAACCAAGTAGTAGATCATCGATGACTTTTTCGATATTAAAGCTAATATATTGATCGTTTGACCGATCATGGGCCATTTCTTTAAAGCTCTTCACATGATCAATAGCCTTCTCTAAATTTACTCTTGAAAGCCTTAAATTATCGGCAACTTTTTCTACGCTTGATTCTAAAAACTGCTTAGTAAAGCCTTCATCTATTTTATCTTTGAGTTGTTGATTAATTAATTGTGCATTCGATAGTGAAATAGCAGCACCACCCAGTGGCGTATTCATTTCGTGGGCTACACCAGACACCATTAAACCGAGTGATGACAACCTTTGTGCTTCAATGAGTTCACCTTGTAGTTGATGCTGCTGTTTTATGTAGCGTTGTAACTTACTATTGGCTGTAAGCAGCTCCTGCTGTTCGTGTTCTAAGTGCGCTCTGGCTTTAATAATCTTACGTTGATCTCGATAACTGCGTTTCAGATATAAACCAGAAATTAATATCAAACTAATAGCACAAGCTAAAGCGATAATAAAAGATCGTAAGATAATCTCGTTTTGTACAGAATCATCCGCCTTTACCAGTACAATAATATCGTTTGTACCATTTGCGCTATTATTACCTAAGGTCATTTTTAAAAAACTAGTTGCATGACTGTGCGATGCAATAAGATCCTGATATTTCGGCAGTTGGGCGATTACTTGCCATAATGAGCTATCTTCATTTCTGAGTGTCAGCATAGGTTGCTCCAGCATAAACCCCCACTCTTTATCTTTGTGTGGATGTAACAACCAATAACCTTCGCCATTAATTAATTGTATTTGTGCTTGTAAGGTGCTGAGTGACTTTATTTGCTGTAAAGTTTTCGACAGGTCAAAATTGACAACCACTAACCCATCTAGAATAAAATCATCGCTTGTGGTTCGGTAAGATGCTCTTAATGTTGGTTCATACGGTGTAACAACTGCGCCACGCTCTACATTTAAATCTATTGGCGTGATATAAACTTCACCCTTCCTGTGCTCCATCCCCTCGGTAAAATAATAACGGCTACTTTTATTTTGTAACTGTTTTGTTGGTACTCGCTCCGCTTGCCCTGCTTTAAAGTTAACCCGATACCTTTCTTGGCCTTCACTATCTAGCCAACGTATTTGAGAAATGTTTTCTGCGGCTAAACCAAAGTTCACAAAATGGGTTTGTATTTGATGCTCAAGTAATGCGCTTTCACCACTTTGCTTTAATATATCATCGGCCACCAGCAACTTAACAACTTTACGTACATCACCAAGCTCCCTGCTTAGGGTATTGTGAGCGGCAAGTAAGGTATTATCTTGCAAAAGCATGACACTACTTTTTTGTATTTGGTATTGAATCACATAAACCATCAAGCTAATTAATAAGCTAACAGCAACCATGACCATAAATTTAAAAAGTAGACTTTTTTTCAGTGGCTTATATTGGCTTGTTACTTCTACCATAAAAGTTAATTAGACCTGCCCTTTAGCCACTGCAATGCATCATCATAAAACATGGGTTTTGCGTAATAGTAGCCCTGGCCTATATTACACCCCGCCTCAATAAGCCAGTTGTGTTCGGCTTCTGTTTCAATACCCTCTGCTGTTACTGCAAAGCCAAATTTTTCTGCCAGCAACATTATCATTTCGATAATGTGTTGGTTAGATTTTGACTCTTGAATATCGGTTACAAAGCAGCGATCTATTTTTATTATCTGCGCAGGAATTTCACTAATATGGGCAAGTGACGAATAGCCAGTACCAAAGTCATCAATACTAATTTTTATACCCAAGCCCGCAAAACGACATAAACATGTATTGATCTTTTCATAGTTAAAAATTGCTTGGGTCTCTGTTACTTCAAGCTCAAGTAACGAAGGTGAAATGCCATATTCCTCAATACGTGCCGCAATCTCAACAAAGTAATCATCGGCTAACAAATCAAACGTAGAGGCATTAAACGCGATTGGCAAACTAACGCCCTGCTCTGCAAATTGCTTAATCGTCTGCATTATTTTATCGAAAATAAGTTTATCTAACTCACTAATAAGTCCTGCAGTTTCGGCAAGTTCAATAAACTCATCGGGTCTGACAAATGTTCCATCATCTCTTTGCCATCGCGCCAATGCTTCAAAACCAATCACTTCATTTGTTGTTAAATTAACCTTGGGTTGTAGGGCTACTTGGAGCTCTTTGTTGCGTATTGCGGTGCGCAGCTCTTGCATCAATTCATAGCGCCGTGTAATCGCTTTGGTATTATCTAACGTATAATAGAGAAGCTCAGCTCTTTGTGTGTTTTCATCATTAAGAGTAGACTCTGCTAAATTGAATATTTGCTCTGCGTTATGATCTTCAAAGGCGATTAATTGCATAACTAAAATACGCACATCTAAATACTGTTTTACCCCATCAATTTCAAAAGATTGACGTTTTAAAGAGTCAACAACGCTTTCATCTTCAAATGCATGGCTTGACACTAAAACACCTAAACAATCACTTTTAAAAACAGCGATACGAGGGTGATACGGCGCTAAGGCTTGCAAAATATTCTCGCGCATTTTTAGATGTGTTTTTTTACAAAATTCATGACCAAACCGAAAAGACTTTTCGTCAAACTGAAGTATCTCAAACACCACTAACTGAGTTTCAGCTTGTTCGTATTTGTTCATGTTATCGATTTCGCGCTGGAGCCAGTTCCTGTTGGGCATGTTTAGCGTTATATCGGTGTAAGCAAGCTCAGTAAGGCGGTTCATCAGTGCAATATTCGAAAAGCCTGTACTGACATTTTCACTAAATACCTTTAGTAAAAATACATTATGCTCGTCGATGGGAACATCTGATTTAACAATCGTGATGTAATAGCTAACATCAACATCAGCGGTATCAAAATAAAAAACACTGTAATGCTCAGAAAACACATGCTCTTTTTTATCTCTTGCTAAAATATACGATTGCTGTGCTTCTTCACTGAGCACATCAGTGCTGAGCTCTTTACCATCAAGCCCTCTGTAACAACCGACACTAGTAAGAACTTTTGGGTGTTTATCAACGTGCTTTTCATTGCCAACGCATAATACGCCGCCTCCCTTAGATAGATGCAAAATTTTACCTATTTCATCTAGCACCGCATGAGAAAATGCACGTATGTCGTGTTTACTATTAATGCTTCTTGCCGCATCAAGTACTAACTGCAGTCCTTGTTTGGCATTTGAGATTTGCGAAATATATTGATACGTACGAAGATGGCTACTAACGATAGATTTAAGTTTATCTACCGTCATGTCAGACTTATTCCAATATTCGTCAATATCAAGCGATTGCATTACTTGTGGTTCGGGGGCAAAGCTTGGCTGCCCTGTTAATAGCACTATGCGTATATCGTTGTTGCCTAATACGTGGCGAATAGTATTCACAAGTCGTAGGCCTGAATCATCTTCTTCCATTACCACATCAAGAAATACAATAGCGATGTCTTTGTGACGCGATAACACAGACGATGCCTCTGACACTGAATTTGCCGTTAATACCTCAAGAGACTCATTGTTATCTAGAGATATGGCATTAAAACTGTTTAGTAATGCTTGTTGATAATTTAAGTCGTCTTCAACCGTTAAAACTTTCCATGTTTTTTGAGTATGCGATTGTTCAGAAGCATCTTCTTTAAACTCGAAAGGCACATTAGAATCACGCATGACTTCTCCTTTTAACAACTTATGATTCTATCTTACGAATGTTAATAGCAACCTAGGTCAAAGGTAGTGCAAGATTTTAAAAGATACAAATTATTTACTAAAACAATAAATGAATAAGTATTAGAAAAGTAATGAGAATTAGTTAATTTGAATAGGGGTAAAACCCACTAATTTGGCAAGATAAATGAACTAGAGCGCCAAACAGGCGCTCTGATTTAATATATTATGCAGGCACACCGCTGTGAAATTTAAAGTCTTCATCTGGGGTTGAAATAAGCTCAGCTTCAAGTTGACCAAAAAATTCAACACGCTCAGTAATATCAAACTCACTGATTTCTTGCGCAAGAGTTAAATAATCTTGGTAATGACGCGCTTCAGAGCGCAGTAGTGAGATATAAAAATCACCTAAGCGTTTATCAACATGTGGGGCTAATTTAGCAAAGCGCTCACATGAACGAGCTTCGATGTAAGCACCGATAATTAACTTATCTACCAAGGCATCAGGCTCGTAAGTTTTCACGTGGCGCAGCATCCCTTTGGCATAACGGCATGGGGTAATGCTTTTATATTCAATACCGTATTCATCCATGATCTCAAGGACTTGATAAAAGTGATGTAACTCTTCTTTGATTAGCATCACCATTTTATCAATGAGATCTTGCCCATAAGGTGAGTTAGATTTTGGGATCATTGATTTAGTCAGCTTGTTTTTATCTGCAAGCTCACGCCAATCTCCTTCTCGCTTATATACAAGCGTCTCAAATGGTTTTAACCACTCAAGCAACGCATCACTACTTTCTTTATCAACCGCGTACTTACGAATTAAAAACATGGCAGACTGAGCTGCTTTTAATTCACAGATAAGATGGTCGATTAAAACCACATCTAAGTTTTCTTTTTTGGTTGCCGCAGCAATCCACTCATCAGGCGTTTCGCACTTTAAAAAAGAATGAATGGGCGCTAATAAATCAGAATAAGGCACTGAATAACTTCTCATCAAAAATCTTAATTCGATTTTATCACATAAATTAGCCCGCGTTCCATGACCCACATCAGTGCAAAGTAATTTTCTATATGCACTAAAGAGTTACATTTAATCGGCTATATCGATTATTTCAGCTTCTTGACAAGATTTAATTACTGAACCATAACTTAATCAAAGCTGTACAAAAATAAAACAGCTCATATTCCTTTTTTACAGGGGCAATGATTATGATTCTAAACCACTTATGGGGCTTATACGCTCACCCACTCGAAGAATGGCAAACAATTGATAACCGTCACGAAAGCTTGCGCTATAGCTTATCGCACATTTTATTAATCGCCTGTATTCCTTCATTAATGGGCTACTATTCATCAGTTTATTTGGGCTGGAGTATTGGCGCAGGTGAGGCTGTATATTTAACCCATGATAGTGCATTACTTATCGCGGTTGCGATGTACTTTGCACTAATTGCGGGCGTTTTTGCACTGGCATATTTAGCTCATTGGATGGCAGTGACCTTTGGCGCAAAACCCACCTTTACACAAACCCTAGAGCTTGCAGCTTATACTGCAACGCCGGTATTTATGTCTTCATTTGCGGCATTCTTACCTGAACTATGGTTTGTGGTATGTGTAGGCCTTGTAGCACTGGCCTACTCAGTTTACTTACTCTACACAGGGGTGCCAATTTTAATGCACATTCCTGAAGAGCGAGGATTTATCTATGCCAGTTCAGTAGTCACCTGTGGGCTGATCTTACTGGTAATTATTTTAGCTGCGACAGCTATTTTATGGACTAACGGAATTGTCCACCCTATGTTTACTTAAGTTCATTGTTATTTTCCTTTCTTTCCATAAACAAAAAAGGAGCTGTGAAGCTCCTTTTTTATACCAATCAAATCAAGGCTGATTAATCAGCGCTGTTTTCTTCTTGGTTATGTAACTCTAAACTTGCTGACATCGCATTTTCACGAGTTGATTTCGCTGAATCATTACGTAAACGGTCAATGTGGTTTAGGTAATCTTGGTCGATATCACCTGTGATGTATTGACCATCAAATACTGATGTTTCAAAACGGGTGATTTCTGGGTTTTCTTGGCTTACTGCTGAGATTAAATCATCTAGCGATTGATAGATAAGACCATCTGCACCAATGCTGGCGTTGATATCTTCAACTTCACGGCCATGAGCAATTAGCTCAGCTGCCGATGGCATATCAATACCGTAAACGTTCGGGAAACGAATCTCTGGCGCTGCTGATGCGAAGTAAACGTTCTTCGCACCTGACTCACGAGCCATCTCAACGATTTGCGCTGACGTTGTACCACGAACAATTGAGTCATCAACAAGTAATACGTTTTTACCTTTGAACTCACGGTCAATGGCATTCAGTTTTTGACGAACTGACTTCTTACGCATTTCTTGGCCTGGCATGATAAACGTACGGCCAATGTAGCGGTTTTTAACAAAACCTTGGCGGTATGGCAGGTTAAGAGCTGATGCAATCTCAAGTGCTACGTCACATGATGTTTCTGGGATTGGAATAACCACATCGATGTCTTTGTCAGCCCATTCACGTGCGATTTTCTCACCTAACTTAGTACCCATGTTTACACGTGTTGCATAAACAGACATACGGTCAATTGTTGAGTCTGGGCGCGCAAAGTAAACAAACTCAAAGATACACGGCGAGTAAGTTGCTTTTTCAGCACACGCTTGTGAGAAAAGTTGACCATCTTCAGTTACGTAAATTGCTTCACCTGGTGCAACGTCACGAACAAACTCAAAGCCATCTGTTTTTAAAGCAACGCTTTCTGATGCAAACATGTACTCAGTACCATTTGCAGTTTCACGCTTACCAAATACTAATGGGCGAATACCGTTCGGATCACGAAACGCAACAATACCGTGACCAATGATCATTGCAATTGTTGCATAACCACCGGTTACTTTATTATTCACTTCAGTTACCGCTGTGAAGATATCTTCAGCATCAAGTTTTAGCTTGTTCGATTTACTTAATTCATGCGCCATGATGTTAAGTAAAATTTCAGAGTCAGATGTTGTATTAACATGACGGCGAGCTTCTGAAAATAATTGCTGCTTTAATGCTTCTGCGTTTGTTAAGTTACCATTGTGCGCAAGTGCGATACCAAATGGCGAGTTAACATAGAAAGGTTGCGCTTCAGACGAGCTAGAAGAACCAGCTGTCGGGTAGCGAACATGGCCAATACCAATTGTACCTTGCAGACGTTTCATATGGCGTGTATGAAATACATCTTTTACAAGGCCATTGGCTTTACGTAAGCTAAACGTGTTGTTTTCAATGGTAATGATGCCAGCTGCATCTTGACCGCGGTGTTGCAAAACAGTTAAGCCGTCATATAACGCCTGATTAACAGGAGAAGTTCCGACTATGCCAACGATACCACACATTAAATTTATCCTCGCCGATTAACGGTTTACAGAATTTAAAAAGCTCGAGTTGTTTTCGAGGTACGAGAAGAACCACTCAACAACAAAGCCAAATTCTGGAATCAAAATAGAGTTGCCCCACCAATGCGTATTAGGTGCACCGGTAAAAGCATCAAGAAAGAAGAGTAACGCGCTTACGACCAACACGCCACGAAGAGCACCAAACACTATGCCGAAAACACGGTCTGTGCCAGATAAACCAGTACGTTGTACAAGTTCACCTAAAATATAGTTTAGTAACCCACCCAACAGGAGTGTCGCAAAGAATAATATGGCTATTGCGGCTGCATTTCTTAAAAGGGGTTCTGAAATACTTGTTAGGAAGGATGCTAAATATTGGTAAAACAAACTAGAGATGATAAATGCGCCAGCCCATACAGCTAATGACATTGCTTCTTTTACAAAGCCACGTATTAAGCCGATGATAGTGGATAGTGCAATAATGCCAAGTATGGCGTAATCAACCCAGATCATAAGAACCAACTAGTCGTTAATTTGGGGCGCATTCTATACCCAAACCACCTGTGGATGCAAGAATTCAGCATGAGATAAAACGCATTTAGGCAAGGCATTGATTGTAGGGAATGGTGTCCCCTTGTCAAAATCAATAACGCAGAATAAATGCGTTTTAGCCATGCCCTTCGGGCGCTTCACAGGGCTTCCACTACTGTGTTGTGGCAATTTGAAAGGTACCTACATTCCTGCATCGCCACGCCTTGTATTGAAAACCCTGTGATAGCGCTGAATCATGGATCTACAGGTGGTTTGGGTATTTGGATGCCAGATCATTTTGTAATTTCAAACTGAGTAACTTTGCCGTTTAACTTGGTTAACTGCTTTAACTCAGGAAGCTTACTTTCTAACTCTTTCTTGCTAAGTGAAGGACCTACAAAGACTTTTGTCAGTGTGCCGTTCGGGGTTTTAATTGGGCGAGTGAAGGTTTTGAAACCATTCGCTTTTAATTTTTCTTGTAGTGATTTCACATTAGGTGCGTGAGAAAAACTGCCTAGTTGAATAACATAAGCCATTTGTGTGAGGTTCTCTTCTGGCTTACGGGTTGGCTCAGGCGTTTTAGCAGCTGGCTTAGCAGGCTCTTGCACTGCAACTTTCGGCTCAGCTTTGTTAATTACCGGCTCATCAGTTGAAGCTTCAACCATTTGCGGTACAGTATCAATTTGCTGGGTTTCATTTGCGACAAGATCAGCATCGTTTGCTTGCGTATCTTCAACCGGGATTTGCGAAGGTTGCTCGGCAGAGGCGACTTTATTATCAATCACCTCTTGCAAGTCTATCGTAGTGAACTCAGGGCGTTCAGGAATAGCTTTAAAGCCTTCTTTATAATGAACCTTCTCACCATCCAAAATGTTTGGAATGAAGACAATAGCCGCCACAACCACAATCGTGGTGCCTACTAAGCGATTAATAAACCCTGCGTTCACCGATTTCCTCTCTATTTTTTAAAGTAATTGATGGCTGCAGCCACAGTTATAAACGAACCGAACACAATCACTAACGTGTTTTCATCAACATTTGGTAATAACGTATCTAGCGCAGTTTCAACACTCTCATAGTGCGTACTAGGCGCTGTTGATGTGGTTTCGGCTAGTGCTTTAGCAAGATTCTCAACTTTGTCGCCACGAAAACAATCTAAGCTTGCTAACGACCACTGGTCAACAACATTTGCCACGGCCGACATTGCAGCCACTTTATCTTTATCTGCAAGCATAGCGACTAATGCATGAATTTTAAACCCTTGATCTTTATACACGCTTAATTTGCGTGCCAAATATCGAGCTGACTCAGGATTATGTGCAACATCGGTAAAAACAAGCGGCTGCTGACTTAACTGCTGAAAGCGCCCTTCTACAGTTAGATTCGCCAAGCAATCACGCACTTGTTGCTCACTTGGCAATAGCTCAAGTTTTGCAAGTAGGGTCAACGCGGTTGCTGCATTTTGACAAGGGATAGCAGGCTTAGCTAAGCGCCAATCGTTATCTTGATACTGCCAGTTAAAGCCTTCATTATCTTCTGTGAATATGAAGTCTTGGCCTGATAGCACCATATCAGCGTTAATTTCATTACCATAATCAGTCACTGTATGCGGAATAGCTAAATCGCCAACAATAGCAGGTGTATTGGTACGGAAAATACCGGCTTTATCGTAACCAACAAGTTCTCGAGTATCACCCAGGTATTCTTTATGGTCTAAATCTATGGTGGTGATCACACAAGCATGCGGGTTCACGATATTAGTCGCATCAAAACGGCCACCCAGCCCCACTTCTAGCAGCACATAATCAACAGCGTGACGTTTAAAAATAGCCAGTGCGCCCAGAGTTCCATACTCAAAGTAAGTAAGCTGCGTGTCACCACGGCCTTTTTCGAGCATATCAAAAGCATCAACATGGAATTGATCGTCAAGCTCTTGGCCATTAATACGTACGCGCTCGTTATAACGAATAAGATGCGGCGAAGCATAAGTACCCACACTGTAACCCTGTGCAAGTAATAAACTTTCTAGGCAACGGGCTGTAGTCCCTTTACCGTTGGTGCCTGCAATTAGGATTATTTTGCTTGATGTATCGAGTAAGCCGACTTGGTTTGCCACGCGTTCTACGCGCTCTAAACCCATTTCGATATTAGCAGGATGGACACTTTCTAAATAACAAAGCCAATCATCAAGGCTTGATGATTGGCTAGGAAGGATTTCTGTCATAGCGTTTAATCAGTTAAGCTGAAATTTACGCTACTCTATGCTCTTGTTCAGTAGAAGGCAAGTTCATAAATTTCGCTAAGATACGTGCAAGGGTGTCACGCATTTCACGACGGTCTACAATCATGTCGATTGCACCATGCTCTAGCAAGAATTCACTGCGTTGGAAACCTTCAGGAAGCGTTTCACGCACTGTTTGCTCAATTACGCGAGGACCCGCAAAACCGATAAGCGCTTTAGGTTCAGCAACGTTTACATCACCAAGCATTGCCAGTGATGCAGATACACCACCCATTGTTGGATCAGTTAATACTGAAATAAACGGTAAGCCTTTTTCGCTCATTTTTGCAAGTGCAGCACTTGTTTTAGCCATTTGCATTAATGACATAAGAGCTTCTTGCATACGTGCGCCGCCTGATGCAGAGAAACAAATAAGTGGCATGTCGTGCTCTAAACATTGATCTACAGCTTCAACAAAACGAGCACCTACTACTGACGCCATTGAACCACCCATAAACGAGAACTCAAATGCAACAGCAGCAACAGGAATGCCTTTTAGGCGGCCCTTCATTGCTACAAGTGCGTCTTTCTCGCCACTTGCTTTTTGTGCTTGGGTAATACGGTCAGAGTATTTTTTAGAATCTTTAAACTTTAATACGTCTTTTGGTTCGTGCTCTGCACCAATTTCTTGGCGGTCAGCATCATCTAAAAAGTTTTCAAGACGTTTACGGCCACTTAAACGCATGTGGTGATCACACTTAGGACACACGTTGAGTGCTTTTTCTAATTCTGCTTTATATAAAATTGAATCACAGTCTGTACACTTAGCCCAAACCCCTTCAGGGATTTCTTTACGACCTGACGATTTAGTCGTTTTAGGTAAGATTTTTTCTAACCAACTCATTTGCAACTCTCTTAATGCTGTTCTGTGTCGCAGTCTGTTTAATTGGAAACACTCGCTTGTGTTTCTGATAACAAATAAACAGACAGATTTTTTCAATTAAAACATGAATTACCCGCAGACGATATAAAAAACTGGTCTTAGTAGTAGTCTACTAAAGTCTAACTGTCTGAATCAGGTAAAAACAAAGGCCCTAATGGTGTTTTAGGAATGCCAAAATGTTCTGGGTAATCCACATCAACTAAGTAAAGGCCAGCGGCTTTTGCTGTTGCACTTGCCTTAGCGCGCTCTTTTAAATCGAGTAATTCTTTTAACCACACAGGTTCATGCTTATGAAGACCAATGTCCATCAAACACCCGGTGATGTTTCGTACCATGTGATGTAAAAACGCATTGGCTTTAATATCAATGATCACATAATCACCTTGGCGTTTTACCGATAAATGGTGAATAGTACGATTAGCTGTATTTGCTTGGCAGTGTAGTGCTCTAAACGAAGTAAAATCATGCTCACCTATTAAATACTGACAGGCTTCTTGCATTTTAGTTTCGTCTAATGGGTGATGAAAATGGGTCACCCCTTCACTCATGATAGCGCCGCGATAGGTGTAATTATAAATCACATAACGATAGCGACGTGCTGTGGCACTAAAACGAGCATGAAAGTCTTCGCTTACAGGCTTGGCAAAGCGAATAGCAATATCTTTTGGCAGTAAGGTATTCATACCCATCGTAAACGCGACCATTTCACGCTCAGCGTGAGTATCAAAATGGATCACTTGCCCGGTGCCATGTACACCCGCATCGGTGCGGCCTGCACAAACTATTTCGACTGGATGATTACAAATACGCGACAACGCCGTTTCTACTTCTTGTTGTACGCTATTGACGTGTGATTGACGTTGCCAACCACTGTAACGCGCGCCGTTGTACTCTACTCCAAGTGCTACTCGCATAATGCTCTATTTACCTACTGTACTAAATGACGGGGCATTTTATGCGATCTACGAGCGCAATAAAAGCCACAGTAGTAGATCACATTGTTCTTATTAATTAGATATCACACCAATTCGCTTAACTATTATTGCGAGCTGGTATTAATCTTCTTCGATGTTATCGAGGCCCTTGGTGCCATCTTTAGCACGAAGCTTGTGGTGGATGGCTGATTTGATCAGCATATAGCCGCTAATAGGTGCGGTGATCAGTAAGAAAATCGAAATCAAAATTTCTTTCACACTGATGCCATCGTGGGTGTAGCTAAAATACACCATGGCAGCAATTAGCAATGATGCCATGCCAAGCGTTGTTGCTTTAGTTGGACCATGTAAACGCATAAAAAAGTCAGGCATTTTCACAAGTCCGATTGAACCTATAAGAATAAAGCAACCACCAATTAATAATAAGATTGATACAATCCATTCACTCATCATTCGTTACCTTATTCAATAATATCGCCACGCAGCAGGTATTTACATACCGCTACAGTGCTCACAAAGCCAAGCATGGCGATTAATAATGCGGCTTCAAAATATAAATCGGTGCCCATGCTCATGCCATATAGAATAATTAAAGCAATGGTATTTATGAACATAGTATCTAAAGCCAATATACGATCAGGTACCGACGGCCCAACAATTAAACGCCATAGGTTTAACAGTAACGATATGGCTATCATTGCAAAAACAATTAGAAAAACGGTATCTAGCATCGAAAAATCTCCTTAAGCGGTGCTTCGTAGCGCTGCTTAATAGTATTAATTAACGCTTGTTCATCAGCTAAATCGAGTACATGGATCAATAAGTAGCGCTGTTGAATTTCTTCGCCCTCTTCGAGTGACTCAGGAATAGGATAAACCTCTGCGCTCACTGTACCTGGTGTTAAAGATACTGTGCTGGCCAAAATAGTGATTGGCATTTCATGGCTTAAATCCAATGGCACTTTGATAAAACCTGGGCGTAACTTTTTCGTTGGTCCAAGGATCAACAGAGCAACTTGTATGTTAGCAGTGACAATATCGTACAGCACTAACAATAAGTGCCTAAACGCAAGACCTGGCCTGACAATAAGAGGCTGTGGATCACGAAATGGGAATGTGATCCACGGAATAGTAATAGCAAAAAATGCAGCTAAAAACAGATGTCCTGGCGACACACTATTATTTAACAACAGCCATACAATGAATAATAAAACACTGCGAAATGGTGTTGGCAACCAACGAAAGCGAGATTCTAAACGCATTATTGGCCTCCTTGTAATACAGCGTTGATGCTAGTGTTGATATCAAACAACTGCTCTGACGTTGCTAACATATAGTCTGAAATCGGTCCTGCAAATACAACCATTAATGGTGAACACGCAAGTAATGCAACTACAGCTATCACTTTAACAGGGTGTGCTTTAGTGCCTTCAATTGCTTCACTGTCTTTATGGGTGTGATCCCAAAATAAGCTGGTACCGGCTCGTGAAACCGCCACTAATAACGCTAAACTAGAAACTAGGTAGATTGGCCAAAACAACATGGCTTTTTCGCTATCTAACGTGCTCTTTAAAATCCATACTTTGCCGACAAAGCCAGATAACGGTGGCATACCAACAACAGCAAGTGCAGCCACTACAAAACAAGTACCAAGTAAATATGGCTGTGCAACGGCGCGCCCTGCAACTAACCGGTCAGCAACTTTACCACGTTGCTGAGCAATTAAATCCGCAATTAAGAATAGTGCAGCGCAAATAATGGTTGAATGCACTAAGTAGTAAAGTAATGCAGCTGTTGCAGAGACATTCTGAATCGCAACCAATGCCACTAAAGTACCCACAGATACAACCACCAGATTCGCAATAAGCTTTCTAAAATCTTGACTCGCTAATACACCAATACCACCCATCACTATGGTCGCTAGTGCTAAGCCCCATAACCAAGGCTGTGCCATGTGAGCGAGTTCGCCAGCATTATCACCAAATATTACGGTATAAACGCGCAACATGGCATACACACCGACCTTGGTCATAATCGCGAATAATGCAGCAACTAATGGCATTGCACTGGCGTAGGTATTCGGTAGCCATAAATGTAACGGTAATAACGCGCCTTTTAACGCAAATACCACGATTAACAGCAAGCCACCAATTTTAGCAAGGTAAACATCATCACCCGTCAGCTGTGGTACTTTTTGCGCTAAATCAGCAATGTTCAATGTGCCTAACACACCATAAAGTACACCCAGCGCAATTAAGAATACGCTTGAACCAATCAGGTTTAAAATGACGTACTGCAGTGCAGCTCGGGTACTATGTTTGTTGCCGGCATGCATCAATAATGAATACGAAGCAATCAACAGCACTTCAAAAAATACGAACAGGTTAAATACATCGCCAGTTAAAAAGGCGCCATTTACACCTAACACTAAAAAGTGCACTAACGGATGGAAAAAGCTCCCTTTTTTATCATCGCCTGCACAGCTATAAAGCACCACAACTGCACCAAGGAAACTGGTAAGTAGCACAAGTAGCGTTGCTAGCCTATCGGCAACCAGCACAATACCAAATGGTGCAGACCAATCACCGATTGCGTAAACAAGCGGTGCGGTACTATTTACGTGAAATAATAAATAAGCACTGACCAATAGTGTGACAATCGACAAAATAACCGACGAAACACGACGAATATGTAAGTTTTTACCACATGGCGGCATGAGTAAAATCACCCCTGCCAACATCGGAATTAAAATTGGTAAAGAAGCTAAATGCTGAATCATTTTTGCTCCTTCGATGACTTAACAAGGTGACCATCAACATGGTCATTACCCAAGTCAGCACGGCCACGAATCGCTAAAATAACCACAAAAGCGGTCATCGCAAAGCCAATTACAATGGCGGTTAAAACCAGTGCTTGAGGGAGTGGATCGGCATACTCACTGCCTGTACCAAGTACAGCCGCTTTGTTAATAGTTAAACGACCTGAAGAGAATAAAAACAGGTTAACTGCATACGACAACATAGTCAGGCCGAGTACTACCGGGAAGGTACGAGCCCGTAATATTAAGTAAATTCCGCATGCAACCAGCACGCCGACGCATGATGCGTACAATACTTCCATTAAATATTTACCTCTTGCTTGGGTGTATCAGCAGTTAATTTACCTAAACTTGCTAAAATCATCAGCGTTGCACCTACAACAGTTAAATACACACCTAAATCAAATACGATAGCACTAGCAAGTTCTGTCTTGCCGACTAGCGGAATATCAAAATAATCAAACCAGGTTGTTAGGAATGGACGTTCGAAGAACCAACTTCCAATACCTGTAAACAATGCAATAGCAATACCTGACGCAATAATCTTACGATAATTCACGTCAAATCTGTCTGCAATCCAGTGCGAACCATTAGCCATATATTGCAAAATAAATGCAATCGCGGTAACCAGTCCTGCAATAAAGCCACCACCTGGTAAGTTATGACCACGTAAGAAAATATACGCTGACACAAGTAATGCAAGTGGTAACAAGCTTTGTGAAATACTCGACAATAGAATTGGGTAACGCTCTCTTGCCCATGGGCGCCCTTCACTATCACTTGCTGGCATAAACAGCGGCAAGTTAATAAGAAGCTTATAAATACCTAACGCAGCAATACCCAATACGGTAATCTCACCTAGGGTATCAAAACCCCTAAAGTCAACGAGGATAACGTTTACAACGTTAGTACCACCACCGCCAGTTTTTGCATTGGCAACAAAGAAGTCAGAAATTGACTCAAGTGGTCTTGTCAGGAGTGCATAACAAATACTCGCCACAACCACACCAATTGCCGATGAGATACCTAGGTCACGCAAAATACGCAATGAGCTTGATTCTTTCGGAGTACGCTGTGGTAAAAAGAACAGTGCGAGCATCAGTAGCATTACCGTGACAACTTCAACGGTTAACTGAGTCAGTGCTAAATCAGGCGCAGAGAATCGAGTAAATGCAACAGATACCATCAGGCCTACGATTGAAATCATAATCAAAGATATCATTCGTGAGCGATGCCAAATAACCGTTGCCAGCGCACCAATTATTAGTAAGCCGGCACCAATAGCATTATGGAAATCGATTGGCGTTAACTCACTTGCTCCTGCTAACTGGCGCATTTCAAATAAAGGCCAGCCCGCACACATAAGCACCACAGCAATCATCACAAAGGCATAGCGCTGTAACGAGCCATTTTCGATTCGTTTAATCTTTTCTTGTGACCATTTAATTAAGCTATATAAGCCACGCTCAAAGCCTTTCTTAGCATTCAAAGTTGGCAATGAAGCTTGGAAGTGGAACAGGTGCTTACGCTGCACATAAATCATCACGCCCACGCTTGTAGCAATAAAGCTCATTAACAGCGGTAAATTAAAGCCATGCCATACTGATAGCTTATAATCTGGGGCTGCATCGCCGAGCACTGCATAAGACGCCGAAGCTAAAATATCACTTACTGCAAAGTGCGGGAACATACCGACGAGTAAACACAGCACAACCAAAATTTCGATTGGTACACGCATATAGCGTGGTGGCTCATGAGGCTGTTTTGGCAAATCGATTGGGTCGCCGTTAAAAAACACGTCGTGAATAAAGCGTGCTGAATACGCGACAGAGAGTGCACCAGCAATAGTCGCTAACACTGGAATTAACCAAGACATAGAGCCAAGCACTTGCTGATGCAGTGTTTCGGCAAAGAACATTTCTTTCGATAAGAAACCATTTAACAGTGGCACGCCCGCCATGGCTGCCGCTGCTACCATAGCAAGTGTGGCGGTATACGGCATAAAGCGCCACATACCATTGAGTTTACGCATATCACGGGTGCCAGTTTCATGGTCAATGATACCCGTTGCCATAAATAACGACGCTTTAAAGGTTGCGTGGTTAATAATGTGGAAGATAGCAGCCACTGTAGCAAGCTCAGTGTCTAAACCAAGCAGTAAGGTAATTAAACCTAAATGGCTGATTGTTGAATAAGCCAGCAAGCCTTTTAAATCATGCTTAAATAACGCGATATAAGCACCAACCAATAAAGTCGCCAGACCCGTCATTGCTACTAAAATAAACCAAGTATCTGTGCCTGATAGCGCAGGATAAAAACGCGCTAATAAAAAGATACCCGCTTTAACCATGGTTGCAGAGTGTAGGTAGGCACTGACTGGTGTCGGTGCCGCCATCGCATGTGGTAACCAAAAATGAAATGGAAATTGTGCAGATTTGGTAAATGCACCTAAAAGCACTAATACCAACGCAGCCTCATAAAGTGCATGAGATTGAATAAGCGCTTTGCTTGCTAAAATCACATCAAGATTATAGCTACCAACAATATCACCAATTAGTAATAAACCTGCTAGTAACGCAAGACCACCGGCACCGGTAATAGCAAGTGCCATACGTGCACCTTTGCGAGCTTCTGACTTATGCCACCAATAGCTAATCAATAAGAACGAGCTAATACTGGTGAGCTCCCAGAAAAACCACAGCTGGATCACATTATTCGACATCACGATGCCGACCATTGCGGTCATAAATAGCATTAAATAGCAGTATAGCTTTGGCATTGAGTCGCTACTACTTAAGTAATAACGCGCATAAAAAATCACCAGGGTACCGATACCCAAGATCATATATAGAAAAAGTAACGTTAAACCATCAAGTCGAAACGAAACTTGCATGTTTAAAAGAGGGATCCACTCA
The DNA here is from genome assembly GCF_001401795.1 of Pseudoalteromonas sp. P1-26. Taxonomy (NCBI): domain Bacteria; kingdom Pseudomonadati; phylum Pseudomonadota; class Gammaproteobacteria; order Alteromonadales; family Pseudoalteromonadaceae; genus Pseudoalteromonas; species Pseudoalteromonas sp. P1-26. Next base: position 23,940 of record NZ_LKDX01000025.1, read on the forward strand.
GCAGTGTAGCGAATTGTTTCACCAGAAAAGACTGCAGGGGTATACGAAAATACAATTCCAAGGGCAATCAAAGGCGCTAACATGGTCAAAGCAGTGCTTTGGTTACGTGTTAGTTTTGAAGTGCAGGATGAAATAACACTGCCGATTAAGGATAACAGGGGTATCCAGAGCAAAGTCATAATTAGGAGCCTTTTAGTGTCATAAGAATATCAATACCGCTCTAGTTTTAATTAGTTGCGTACTGTTCATTTGGATGGTTAAAAGTTGGCTTCAAAAAAAGCTTACAATGCGTATAGTTATACTGATCAGGTGCTATTTTGTCTATAGGAGACACACCTATTTGCACAACATTTAACCGCTTTGCATACTAAAATAGCAATAAATAGACGATTAGTCAGAAAATTTCTGCTCTTTGGAAGCTGTTGTAAACACTGGCTTTAAGCCTAAAAAGGCAAAATATTCAGAAAACCGAATCGGCTTTGTTAAGGGCTGGTTAATTTGTTTTTGCCAAAGCTCACGGTATTGCTCAGACAAGCTCATTGTTTGGTACTGCATAATCGACCAATTAGGGCTTGGTTTATAGGCTAACTGATTGCTACAAGCGATACTTTTTTGCCAGCCTTTTGGTGGGGAAACCTTATTTGCAATAAACAGATTTGGTGCAACCAGCCCCTGTTGCTTACACAGCCACTGTTGTTTTTGCTCTGGTAAAGCATACTCATCTTCAAAGCCATTGAAATGCATTAGCTCATGTAAAAATACCGCATAAGATTGCGATGAATTGATATGCATAATCCCGCCAAGCACATTAGCAGCCCCTTGCTTTGACATCATCACAATAAAGTCAAAACCTTCAGGCCACGGATACGCTGCCGCATTTTGCCAGTTACACTTAAGCGCCCCACTACTATCATCACAACTAAACTTATCAGCAACATAAACAACGTCAGTAAAACAAAAGCTGCCTTTTGCAGGCTCAGGCGCTTTACTGTATTGCTGCTTATACTGCTTTAAAGTATCAATACCCTTGTAATGATCTGTCATCATTAAAATATTAAATTGGCACTGACTGCTTGCTTGTACACTTGATGTTGATAAGGCTAATTGCTGTTGCTGCGCATAAGCTGGGTCAATTTGAGCTGGCGGCATTTGTTGCTGCAACAGCCAAGCTTGCTTGGCATTTCCCTCTGGTAACTTGCCAGCTTTACCTAGGTAACTTATATCGAGCCACTGGTTTGCTCTGACTAACTGCTCCGCTAAGGTTTGTTGCTGATCTGAATTGAATTTAGCAAAGTAAGGCTGCCACCATAATTTTGCTGCGGTGTAATCATGTTGCTGCAAAAACCTGAGCGCAAGCTGATACGCCGCATTACTATCATTAAGCGTTGCTAACTGGCGAAGCTGTGAGTTACTCAGCACTAAATGCTGCAAATTAATGGCGCTGGGTGCCAAATGATAGATAGCTATTGCTTGTGAAGGAGTAGTATTTGCGTAATAAGCGTAAGCGGGAATAAAACGAGACACTGAGCTTGGTACGAAACCCAAGCTCAGTAATAGAATAGCAGTAAAAGAAACCTTAGCTTGCGTTTTCACCAGCCATTAACTCAAGCTCTAAGCGGGCATATTTGTATTCAACAAACTCATGCACATTGGTGGCAAGGGCAAGTCTAAAGTAATCGGCAGCAAGATAGTTATCACCCGCCGCTTGATGCATCTTCGCTAGGTAGAAATAAGCTTCGCATAAGCGGTGCGCATACTCTTGCTCTGAAGTTACACCTTCAATAATGCCAGATAAAAACTCAAACTCACTGATATCACCTAAATAAAGTGCCAACAGTTGGTAACCCCATTGAGACTCATCAACACCCTGCGAGTTAGCTTTTAAATCAATTAAGGCCTGCGCTTTATCAGCTTCTGATTGGGCTAAATAAAGCCATAACACACGATAAGGATCGCTCGGTGAACGATTTAAAAACTGCTGTAAATCATCTTGTGCAAGTGATGGACGGTCACCATAGTAAAGGGCAATACCACGATTTAAATAGGCATACTCGTGTTGCTCGTTAAGCTCAAGTGCCGAATCAAAGAACTCATAAGCTTGTTCATACTGCTGCATTAGTGTGTGATGAATGCCTAAGAAGTTATACACTTCTGCTAGGTCTGGTTTGAGCTTAATCGCACGGTTAAAGTCAATACGCGCCAAGGTCGACATACCTAAGCTGTCAAATAATACACCGCGATCATAATAAAGTTTGGCTTGTTGCTCTGCACTTAAATCAGCACGGTTTAGTAGTTCAGAATAGCGAGCAATCGTAATTTCGTTACGAAAATCAGGTGCTAATGGTGCAGTAAAAGGCACATTAACAATAGGGACTGACTCAGGTTGTGAAGTTGTTTGACATGCACTTAAAGAAAAAATAGCCACAGCGGTCAATGCTAAGTGTTTAAAAATCATTAAATTCCTTAATACCTGAATTCTCTGTAGACAAAGGCGAAGCGGATAGGTTTCATTAAAGCATAAAAAAAGGGGCTAAACAGCCCCTTTTTCTTATATCCAGCAAATAACTGGTTATTCAATCATCATTAAGCGTCTTTAGACTCTTCTGCTTTTTCCTCAGCAGCTGGTTCCATTGCTTCTTTGATGCTTAGACGTACACGACCTTGGCGATCTACTTCAAGAACTTTAACTTTAACTTCTTGGCCTTCGCTTAGGTGGTCAGTTACGTTGTTAACACGCTCTGTGCTGATTTGTGAAATGTGCACTAGACCGTCTTTACCCGGAAGGATATTAACGAACGCACCAAAATCAACGATACGTACAACTTTACCAGTGTAGATAGTACCTACTTCTAGCTCAGCAGTTAATTGCTCGATACGCTTGATTGCATCGTTTGCGCTGATGCCATCAGTTGCAGCGATCTTGATTGTACCGTCATCTTCGATTTCGATCGTTGTGCCAGTTTCTTCAGTAAGTTGACGGATAGTTGCGCCACCTTTACCGATAACTTCAGCAATTTTCTTCGCAGGGATTTGCATTGTGTAAATGCGAGGTGCGAATTGAGATAACTCTTCAGAAGGTGCTGCAATCGCCTCGTCCATAACACCTAAGATGTGTAAACGTGCTGCTTTCGCTTGTTTAAGAGCGATTTGCATGATTTCTTTAGTGATACCTTCGATCTTGATATCCATTTGTAGTGCAGTGATACCGTTTGAAGTACCCGCTACTTTAAAGTCCATGTCACCTAAGTGATCTTCATCACCCAAGATATCTGAAAGAACAACGAAATCGTCGCCTTCTTTAACTAGACCCATCGCGATACCAGCAACAGATGCTTTAATTGGAACACCTGCGTTCATAAGTGCTAGTGACGTACCACATACTGATGCCATAGACGATGAACCGTTTGATTCAGTGATTTCTGAAACAACACGGATTGAGTATGGGAAGTCAGTAAGTGTAGGTAGTACCGCAGCAATACCACGCTTAGCTAGGTTACCGTGACCAATTTCACGACGCTTAGGAGAGCCTACAAAACCTGTTTCACCTACGCAGAACGGAGGGAAGTTGTAGTGAAGCATGAAGTGATGCTTGTTAGTACCTGTTAAGTCGTCGATTAACTGTGAATCACGTTCTGTACCAAGCGTTGCAGTTACAAGTGCTTGCGTCTCACCACGCGTGAAGATTGCAGAACCGTGAGTACGTGGTAAAACACCCGTCATTACGTCTAGTGCACGAACCATATCTGGTTCACGACCATCGATACGTTTTTCACCAGCGATGATACGACCACGAACGATTTCTTTTTCTAAAGAACCGAATAGTTTGCCAACTTCTTGCGTATCTAGCTCTTCGCCTTCAGCAAGTTCAGCTGTTAATGTAGCAACAACTTCTTCTTTCGCTGCACCTAGTGCTTCTTTACGCGCTACTTTGTCAGTGATGCGGTATGCTTCACCTACTTTATCAGCAGCAATTGCAGAGATTTTCTCAGCAAGTGTTACGTTTTTCTCTGGTGCAGTCCAATCCCAAGCTGGTTTACCCGCTTCAGCTTTGAACTCGTTGATTGCGTTGATGATAGCTTGAGATTGCTCATGACCATAAACAACCGCACCTAACATCACGTCTTCAGATAGTGTTTCAGCTTCTGATTCAACCATAAGTACTGCGTTATCAGTACCAGCAACAACTAGGTCTAATTGGCTTTCTTCAAGCTCAGCTAGTGTTGGGTTAAGTACGTATTCACCGTTGATGAAACCAACACGTGATGCACCGATAGGACCATTGAATGGAATACCAGAGATAGCAAGTGCTGCTGAAGTACCAATCATAGCAACCATGTCAGGTTGGATTTCTGGGTTAACAGAAACAACTGTCGCGATTACTTGTACTTCGTTTACGAAACCGTCTGGGAAAAGTGGACGGATTGGACGGTCGATTAGACGAGCGATAAGTGTTTCGCCATCGTTAGGACGACCTTCACGCTTAAGGAAACCACCAGGGATACGACCCGCAGCGTACATACGTTCTTGGTAGTTAACTGTTAGTGGGAAGAAGTCTTGACCTGGTTGTGCATCACGCTTACCAACAACAGTAACTAATACTGAAGTGTCGCCAATGCTTGCTAGTACTGCGCCGTCTGCTTGACGAGCGATAGCACCTGTTTCTAGGGTCACAGTGTGTTGACCTAGTTGAAATTCTTTAATAATTGCTTGCACTTAAAAATGTCCTTTAAATGTAAAAGCAACTCAGAGCTGTGCTCCGAATTGGTAAAAAATAGTCCATCAAAGTACCAATTACAGTACTTAATTGTGCTTATGAAAACACGATTAAGTACTACAATTGGCAATGATGTTTTTTAATATCTAAGCAGTATCCACTACCTAGGTGTGCGCTAGTATACCTTTCATGCGCGCACAAAAAAAGGGGCTAAATAGCCCCTTTTCTCGTAATCTAGTTCTTAGCGACGTAGGCCAAGCTCTTGGATTAACGCAGTGTAACGTGCAATGTCTTTACCTTTAAGGTAGTCAAGCAGTTTACGGCGTTGGCTTACTTTGCGAAGAAGACCACGACGTGAGTGGAAGTCGTGCTTGTGGCTAGCAAAGTGACCTTGAAGCTTGTTGATATCGAAAGTTAGAAGTGCAACTTGTACTTCAGGTGAACCAGTGTCGCCTTCAGCGCGTGCAAATTTAGCGATGATTTCAACTTTTTCTTGATTGCTTAGTGACATAGTAACTCCAAAAATTAATTTAAATTGTGTTTTAGCCGATCACTAATTCAGCCAAAACGATTGAGCGGGGCGTATTCTACCCAGCTTTGCTAATAACTACAAGGTAATCTTTACTCAGGCAGTTGATTTGATAAGCCACGCTTTGATTTTAAATGACCGTCTTTATGACGCTCACCGGTACCAATGAACACCCCATCAGCCATTACCTTTACCACACCATCTGGTACAGGCTTACCAATCACGACTGTTTGACCATGACTAAATGCCACGCCCTGCTCTTGAGTAATCTCAATCACAGGTAAATCAACCAAAGCAGTATCCATTGGCAATAGTAGCTCATCTAGGTAGCTTGAAGGCGCAACATCGTCTGCTTTTGCCTGCTGTAGCTTTTCTTCAAGTTGCTCAAGAGTGACCATTTTTTCACTTGGATAATGGCCAACTGCACTGCGATGCAACATGATGACATGCGCACCACAGCCAAGCTTTTCACCTAAGTCGTCAACAATAGTACGAATATAAGTGCCTTTAGACACATGTGCCGTCATTTGTACTTCGTTATTAGCTTCATCAAACTCATCAAGCGTTAAACTAAATACATTAATTTTTCGACACTTACGCGGTACTTCGATACCTTCGCGGGCATATTTATACAAAGGCTGACCTTGGTATTTTAGCGCAGAGTACATCGAAGGGTATTGATCCGACTCACCTAAGAAACTGGCAATTTGCTCAGCTAATTGTTCACGGGTGACCGATACGTCGCGCGTTTCAACCACTTCACCATCTGAATCAGAGGTAGTGGTTCGCTCACCAAGTTTGGCGCGTACAACATAGGTTTTGTCAGTATCAAGCAAGAACTGGGTAAACTTAGTCGCTTCACCAAAACAAATAGGCAGCATACCCGTCGCAAGCGGATCAAGCGCACCGGTGTGGCCTGCTTTTTGAGCAAAGTAAATCCCTTTTGCTTGCTGCAATGCTTTGTTTGATGAAATACCTTGCGGCTTATTAAGTAATAAGATGCCGTCAATAGCACGACCTTTACTGCGTCTAGCCATTAGTCTTTAGTGCCTTCTTCGCTGTCATCTTCGTCAACATGCTTGGCATTGTCTTCACGAATAACTGAGTCAACCAAGTTTGAAATACGCATACCTTCCATAAGCGAGTTATCGATCACAAAGCGTAACTCAGGCATGATGCGCGCACGAATACGTTTACCTAATAAAGAACGAATATAACCCGTTGCTTCATTTAAGATTTTAGCGCTTTGCTTGGCTTTATCTTCATCATCAGTGTTGAATACTGTGATGAATACTTTTGCGTAAGATAAGTCGCGAGATACCTCAACCGCAGACACTGTCACCATACCTAAGCGTGGATCTTTGATTTCGCGTTGAAGAATAACAGCAATCTCTTTTTGAATTTGCTGTGCAACACGATCAGTGCGAGAAAATTCTCTCATTTCATTTCACTCTAAAATAATAACTTATTGATGTTAAAGAATAAGTTAATTTAATTACGAATACACAAATGGGGGCTAGGCCCCCATTTAAAGCAATAACTTAAACGAAATTAAAGTGAACGTTGTACTTCAACCGTCTCGAATACCTCGATTTGGTCGCCAACTTTAACATCGTTGTAGTTCTTAACGCCGATACCACATTCCATACCGTTACGAACTTCTTGTACGTCATCTTTAAAGCGACGAAGTGACTCAAGTTCACCTTCATAGATAACCACGTTATCACGAAGTACACGGATAGGCGCGCTACGCTTAACGATACCTTCAGTAACCATACAACCTGCGATTGCACCAATCTTAGGTGACTTGAACACGTCACGAACTTCAGCAAGACCAATGATCTCTTGCTTGAATTCTGGTGCAAGCATACCTGACATCGCTTGTTTAACTTCTTCAATCAGGCTGTAGATTACGCTGTAGTAACGTAAGTCTAGGTTTTCTGACTCAATTACTTTACGAGCTGATGCATCAGCACGTACGTTAAAGCCTACAACGATTGCGTTTGACGCCGCTGCAAGCGTTGCATCAGTTTCAGTGATACCACCTACACCTGAACCAACAATCTTCACTTTAACTTCATCAGTAGAAAGCTTAGTTAATGAATCAGCGATTGCTTCAATTGAACCTTGTACGTCAGCTTTAAGAACGATGTTAACTTCTGATACATCGCCTTCAGCCATGTTCGTAAACATGTTTTCAAGCTTCGCTTTTTGTTGACGAGCAAGCTTCACTTCACGGAACTTACCTTGACGGTAAAGTGCTACTTCACGCGCTTTACGCTCATCTTTAACTACTGTTGCTTCATCACCAGCAGCAGGGATACCAGATAGACCTAAAATCTCAACTGGGATAGATGGACCCGCAGACTTGATGTCTTTACCGTTCTCATCTTTCATCGCACGTACACGGCCATATTCAAGACCACAAAGTACGATATCACCTTGGTTAAGCGTACCAGACTGAACTAGGATTGACGCAACTGGACCACGACCTTTATCTAGACGCGATTCAATTACAACACCTGCAGCCATACCTTCAGCTGGCGCAGTTAGCTCAAGTAGCTCAGCTTGCATTAATACCGCTTCAAGTAGGTCATCAATACCTAAACCAGTTTTCGCAGAGATGTGTACAAACTGTGTTTCACCACCCCACTCTTCTGGGATAACGTCTAGTTGTGCTAGCTCGTTCTTAACGCGATCTGGGTCGATGCCTTCTTTATCCATTTTGTTTACTGCGATGATTAAAGGAACGCCAGCAGCACGCGCGTGCTGAACCGCTTCTTTAGTCTGTGGCATTACACCATCATCCGCAGCAACTACTAGGATTACGATATCCGTTGCTTTAGCACCACGTGCACGCATTGATGTAAACGCGGCGTGGCCTGGAGTATCTAAGAAAGTAATCATGTTGCCATTCGTTTCAACGTGGTATGCACCAATGTGCTGAGTAATACCACCGGCCTCACCAGAGGCAACTTTTGCTGAACGAATGTAGTCAAGTGTTGACGTTTTACCGTGGTCAACGTGACCCATTACTGTTACAACCGGTGCACGAGGAATCGCTTTACCTTCTTCGCTACGGTCGTTTAGAACTTTCTCTTCTAATTCGTTTTCTTTAACGATAATAACCTTGTGACCCATTTCTTCAGCAACAAGCTGCGCTGTTTCTTGGTCAATCACTTGGTTGATGGTAACCATGTCACCCATCTTCATCATCGTTTTAACAACTTCAGCACCTTTAACTGCCATGCGTGATGCAAGCTCAGCAACAGTGATTGTTTCACTGATACGAACTTCGTTTTTCACGTCAGCTGTTGGTTTTTGGAAACCATGTTGTAAAGACGTTGGTGCTTTAAGCTTGCCTTTCTTACCTTTAGGACCGGCAGCCTGTTTATCTTTTTGAGGTCCTTTTTTCTTTTTCTTACGACGAGCGCTATTCTCTTCACGTGCATCAGATTCATCTTCTGCTTCACGTGCGTAAGTTGAAGTCGTAAGGTGGTGATCAGCGTTTTCTTCACGCTGCTTACGCTCTTCTTCTTCCTTTTTCCAGCGAGCTTCATTTTCTTCAGCTAGCTTTCTTGCCTCTTCTGCTTGACGTTTCGCTTCTTCTTCAGCTTTTCTCAATGCGGCCTCTTCTGCTTCTTTTTGCAGACGCTCAGCTTCGGCGCGATCTTGTTCAGACTTAGCACTTTGCTCTGGGGTCATCTGCTTCTGTTTCGCTTTACGCTCAGCTTCAGCTTTACGTTTAGCCTCTTCTTTGGCTTTACGCTCAGCTTCTTCTTTCGCTTTGCGCTCTGCCTCTTGTTTCGCTTTAAGCTCCTCAGCTTCTTGCTGGGCTTTAAGCTCTGCTGCTTTACGTGCAGCTTCTTCTGCAGCTAAACGCTCTTCTTCTTGCTGTTGCTCAATGGCGCTTTTCTTAACGTAAGTACGTGTTTTACGTACTTCAACTTGCACAGACTTCGCTTTACCTGTAGAGCCAGTTACGCTTAGCGTACTTTTGCTTTTACGTTGCAAAGTCATGCGAGCTGGGCCTTCTGAGCCCGTGCCGCCGTGCTGCTTGCTCAAGTGATCTAATAACGTCGACTTTTCAGACTCAGTTACCATATCACCTGCTTTTTTAGAAATACCGGCTTGTTCTAGCTGCTGTAGTAATTTATCAACAGTTGTACCAATATCTCCGGCTAGTTTTTCAACATTTACTTCTGCCATAGTGTGTAATACCTCCGTTAATAAATTACTCGTCTGCGAACCAACAAATGTTACGCGCAGCCATAATCAGCTTGCCAGCTTCTTCTTCTGAAAGTTCAGTGATGTCTACTAACTCATCAATGCCTTGCTCAGCTAAGTCTTCAAGTGTTACTACACCTTTACTTGCCATAACAAATGCAAGGTGACGCTCTAAGCCTTCAAGCGCTAGTAGGTCTTCTGCAGGTTCTGCACCTTCTAGGCTTTCTTCAGTTTTAAGCGCTTTCGTTGTTAATGCGTCTTTTGCACGTGAACGTAAGATATCAACTGTTTCTTCATCTAAACCGTCAATTTCTAAGAATTCTGATGCAGGTACGTAAGCCACTTCTTCAAGTGTTGAGAAACCTTCGTTGATAAGTAAAGTTGCAAACTCATCATCGATATCTAAGTATTCAGTGAATAAGTTGATTAGCTTATCTGATTCAGCTTCGTTCTTCGCACGCATGTCATCAACTGTCATTACGTTTAATTCCCAACCAGTTAACTGGCTAGCAAGACGAACGTTTTGACCATTACGACCGATTGCTTGTGCTAGGTTATCGGCTTCAACAGCGATATCCATTGAATGTGTATCTTCGTCCATTACGATTGACGCAACTTCTGCTGGTGCCATTGCATTGATAACGAATTGCGCTGGGTTGTCATCGTAAAGAACGATATCAACACGCTCACCACCAAGCTCAGTTGAAACTGCTTGTACACGTGCACCACGCATACCAACACACGCACCTACTGGGTCGATACGTTTGTCGTTAGATTTTACCGCGATTTTTGCACGAGAACCTGGATCACGTGCAGCTGCACGTAGTTCAATCATCTCTTCGCCAATCTCTGGCACCTCAATGCGGAAAAGTTCCATTAGCATTTCTGGCTTAGAACGCGTTACAAATAACTGCGCGCCACGTGCTTCTGGCTTAACTTCGTAAAGAAGACCACGGATACGGTCACCTGGACGGAAGTTTTCACGCGGTAACATATCATCACGGTAGATAACCGCTTCAGCATTGTTACCAAGGTCAAGTACGATTGCATCACGGGTTGCTTTTTTAACAACACCTGTTACTAATTCGCCTTGTTGATCTTTGTATTCTTCAACCACTAATGCACGCTCAGCTTCACGTACTTTTTGTACGATAACTTGCTTAGCCATTTGTGTTGTAATACGGTCAAACTTGATTGACTCAATTTGTTCTTCAACGTAATCACCTAATTGTAGGCTTTCGTCTTCAACCTGAGCCGCTTCAAGTGTGATTTCGCTGTAAGGGTTTTCTAAAGAACCATCTTCAAGAACTTCAGCAATCTTCCAACGACGGAATGTGTCATAATCACCTGTTTTACGGTCGATTGATACGCGAACTTCGATTTCGCCATCGTGTTTTTTCTTTGTTGCAGTCGCTAATGCGAACTCTAACGCTTCAAAAATCTTTTCTTTTGGAACCGCTTTCTCATTGGAGACGGCTTCAGCAACCAATAATATTTCTTTTGCCATGGGTTATGCCTCGCTTGCCCTATTCCTTCGCACTCGAATTAAAACTTTGCGATGATGTTCGCACGTTCAATGTTACTAAGCATAATCATATGCTCAGCGCCATCTGCTGAAAGTGTGATCATATCACTGCTAACTGATACTAAATCGCCTTTAAAGTTACGACGACCATCTTGCGGAAGCTTTGTACGCACGCGTACTTCTTCTCCTTGCGCCTTCTCGTAGTGATCTTGTTTGAATAATGGACGATCAACACCAGGAGACGAAACTTCCAAATCATATTCATTTGTAATTGGGTCTTCGACGTCTAAAATTGCGCTAACTTGACGACTAACGTCGGCACAATTGTCAACCGTAATCCCTGCATCGTGATCGATATAAACACGTAATGTAGAGTGGCGACCAGCTTGCACAAACTCAAGACCATGTAACTCAAAGCCTAACATTTCAACGGCCGGTGAGAGCATGGCTACTAAATCTTGCTCAAGTTTTGTCACGAAAATCCTCCATACAAACAAAAAAAGGGCATATAGCCCTGAAATACTGAGTTTAATAATGATTTAAAATCACCGCCAAGCAGATACAACAACGCCCCGAACCAAGCGGGGCGTCACACCTAAAGCATAAAACTGTGTGGCCTAGGGCCAAGCTTGGTTGCGAGTCAGTCACCTGACTAAATTAAACTAGATAGCCTAAACGCAAAACGCGCATTACCAGAATGCGCGACTTCATACAGTAAAAATTACTGTGCATACTAAGTACACTTACAATGCCTTAGCATGTATTTGGTTGCGGGAGCCGGATTTGAACCGACGACCTTCGGGTTATGAGCCCGACGAGCTACCAGGCTGCTCCATCCCGCGCCAATAGATATTAAAAGTAACTTAATATCATTTAATCGAGTGTTAAACACCTCAATTCAATGGCGGCTATTATAAGCATGTAGCGCTCAATTAGCAACCTTCCTACATGAATTAGTTAGACTATTTTTTGCCTAAAAATTTTATGACAACCTTGTCATAAAATTTCCCATAACTGAAAATTCTCGTCTATATTTAGTCATATAATAAGAACAACCTATAGCCTTGGCTATTAAGCGATTTACTATGAGTCTATCTTCATTTCAAAAAAGACTGTTACTACAAGATATTGAATTGCTAAAACCGGATTTCCATCAGTTTACAAGCGCATATCATCGCAGTCTTAGTACTCGTCAATTAACCATGACAGTGCCTGAGCAAGAAAGCATAACTAAGCGCAGCTATATTCTTTACTGTGCGCTCAACAAAGTAGTAAGCCACCTCGATGACTTACAGCAAGTCACGCCGTTTATTCATTATTTAGCGAATAACTTGAGCTTTTTAAACGTATCATTTGAAGATATCGATACCCTTTGCGATGCCTTTATTGATACGCGCAAATCGTATATTCACCACATTAGTGCGCAATTACATCAAGCTTGGCTGCAAGCTACGAGAATATTTGCCAACATCGTAAAAAGTTACTTGTTTGCTTATTCAAATGTGGTGTCGTTTAGCGCCTATTGCCCAGCACGCTTAAGCTCATAGTTTGGTCAATTCGCTGTTGAGCCTATCTATTTGTTTTTGTTCAATGGCGATTAAGGTATTAAAACGACTCGTTAAAGCTGTCATTTTGTCAGCTAGTGCGTTATCGCTATTCGCATCAGCTAAATTACGAGGGTGGCTACTTAGTTGTTGCTCAAGCTCTGACATTTGCATGTTTAACTCACTTTGATAAGTATCTATTTTATTTTCATGCTCTGAAATTTTACGCATAATTTGTTTCGAGCGAATAAAACTAGCAACCTCATTATTAGCAACCGTATTTGCAGATGAAGTTAACGTGTATTTTTCAGCAGTGAGTCTATCAATACTACGCTGCTCACTGTCGATAAGCACGCCGTAACGCTCAGATACTGCGGTCATTTGTTTGGCGATTGCAGCTTGTTTTTTAGCCCCCACCAAGTTACGTAGCTGAGCATCTGATTGCTCAGTTAAAGCCACTATTTCCCTGTCCATTTTGAGCTTGAACGTATCAATTTTATTGTTATGTTCTGCTATTTGCGCATCGATTTGCTTTAAGCGGATATAACGGTCGACCTCTGCGGTATCTTTACCTGCTGATGATTGTGCAGCATTATCTGACGCGCCCGAAAGGTGTGGATTTTGTTCTTTAATGGTAATCAACTTTGCATCTTTGCCACAGGGCTGTTGGCTAAATTCAGCAACACCGTTTTTCTCACAGTGATAAACAGTGCTGTGGGCCAAAGGGCAAACTAACAGGCTTATAAATAGTAAATGTAAATTAATTTTCATCTCGACCCTTCCTTAGTAGTGACTCATTAAAAATGCCACTAATGTACCTTTTATAGACTATATTTATCGATCTATCTTTGTGATTGCTTCGTAGTTACCTAGATTACTTGCGTCAAAGGCTATTAGAAGTGCAATACACCACCTTAAGATTTATTTTTGGCGATCAACTTAATGCAAGCCACAGCTGGTTTAAAGAAAAATCACAACCAGACACGCTGTATGTCATCGCCGAATTAAAACAAGAAACCAACTACGTAAAGCACCACCTGCAAAAAGTGGTCGCCTTCTTTGCTGCAATGGAAAACTTTGCTAATGCACTGACAAAAGCGAATTTAAACTGCCTGCATCTGACACTCGATGACACACAAGATGATGACTCACTACCAGAGCTACTGACCCGGTTAGCTAAGCATTATCAATGCCAGAATATTGAGTACCAATACCCAGACGAATATCGCCTTAAAAAGCAACTTGCAGACTTTTCACAGCAGAGCGAATTTAATGTCAATGCAGTTGATTCGGAACACTTTCTACTACCTTTTAATGATATTGACCAGCACTTTAAGCCAAATAAGCCAGTAAAAATGGAGTTTTTTTATCGTGCTATGCGCAAACGTTTTAATATTTTAATGGACGATGATAATCAACCTCGTGGTGGCAAATGGAATTTTGATCAGCAAAATAGAAACAAGTTAAAACCCAGCGATCTTAAAGAAATCCCAGAACCTTTATGTTTCGGTCACGATGTTAGCAACATCCTTAAACGAGTAGAAATGCACAAACTAAACACCTTTGGTGAGTGCAGCGATACGTTAATTTGGCCAACCACACGCGCTGAAGCAAAGCAGTTACTCGATTTTTTTTGCGATCATTTACTGGTTCATTTTGGTCAGTTTCAGGATGCTATGACATGCCAGTCCCAGTACCAATGGTCTTTGTATCACAGCCGTTTATCGTTTGCCCTTAATACTAAAATGCTGCACCCGATGCAGGTCATCGAGCAAGTGTTAACTAGCTTTGATAAGCAACCTATTGATATTGCGCAAGTTGAAGGTTTTATCAGGCAAATTCTCGGTTGGCGCGAGTATGTACGTGGTATTTATTGGCAAAATATGCCTGATTACGCCAGCAAAAATGCCTTAAATGCAAAGCGCCCCCTACCCGACTATTTTTGGCATGGCAAAACAAACATGAATTGTATGCACCATGCCATTACACAAAGCCTGCAGACAGCTTATGCACACCACATACAACGTTTGATGATCACGGGTAACTTTTGCTTATTAACCGCTATTGAGCCAAGTGAAGTAGATGAATGGTATTTAGGTGTTTATATCGACGCCATAGAATGGGTAGAAATGCCCAACACTCGGGGAATGAGCCAATTTGCTGACGGGGGATTAATTGCCACTAAACCCTATGCTGCCAGTGGTAATTACATCAACAAAATGAGTGATTATTGCAAACACTGTAGTTACAACATCAAAGAAAAAGCCACTGAGGATGCTTGCCCATTCAACAGCCTATATTGGCATTTTATGTTAGAGCACGAACAACAGCTATCACAAAACCCACGTATCGGTATGATTTATAACAACTGGTATAAACAGGATGAATCTGTACAGCAAGCCACTCTCAAACGGGCTAACTGGTGCTTGGATAATTTAGAAAAACTGTAATGACAAAGTACCATATTGGGTAAACTTGTTAATTAAATGTTTAATTATTTTGTCACTCTAGTGTAATCACGCTCTTTTTTAATAGCGCTGCATATTAAATAACACTTTGAGGACACAATGAAAAAAACACTTATTAGCGCAGCGTTTTTAGTTGCATGCAGCAGTAACGTACATGCGTTTAGTCAAGAAACCCACAAACGTATAGTGATTGATGCCGTTAACTACATGCAACAACACCCAAGCACAACACAATACGCTGCGTTAGTCAGCTATGCTCAGCAAAATAATATGACTGTCACTCAACTTGGCGAGCTACTTGGGCAAGCAGCCTATGACGTCGATGATTTTGAGGACACTTTTTTTTGTGGTGCTATTACAGGTTCTTGCGTTCAAGCACCAGTTTGGGGTGCTGCGGAAAGTATTGTGAAATACACCAGTTATTGGCACTTTCAAAATCACACGCAAGGTGCTGATCAACATGGCAACGACTTTGGCGGCTACAACTATCAAAGTCTAACAGTATGGGGAGCGGTTGATAATCTCGCAGCGACATGGCTCAAAGGTGATTACCTTGATGATGGTAAAGGTGGTGAAACAGGCTGGTTCAATGCTGACTCTTCAAAATATAATAGCTATGGCGTTACTGAAGCTCATTACCGTATAGATAGCCAATCAAGTTACAGCATGTATGATGACTTTGAGGATATGCCATTCCAACCTATCGATAACTTAGGGCAGTACTGGTATCAAAGTTACTTACAAAGCGGTAATCCACAGATTTTAGGTTTTGTATTTCACACCACCGATTTACTCCAACCTCATCATACTTGGACAACCTCCGATTTAAATCACTCAAGCTGGGAAAGTTGGGTGAATGATTATTACGACCAAGAAAACCTCAACGATCCAGCCCTTGTTACACAAGCTATGACGACCTTTGCGGCATTAGATACACAATCAACTGATGTACGCCCTTTGTTAACCCAAGGTGGCGCATTTTCGTATGCTCAAGGTGGGATCGTGTTAAATTCAGAAGATCATTACGACCGACTCGATACTGCAAAACAAGTGGTTCCTCATGCGATTGCGATGGTGGTTCACCTACTTAATCATGCCATGGTTGCTCGATAATGCGTGGGCTTTACATTTTGACAGCACTGCTAGGTTTGCTTTTTAGCAACCTAGCAGTTGCTGCGTTTAATCAATACACGGAATCTGAAATTGATCTCATGTGGCAGGTCTACAAAGAGCAAAGCCCTGATATTAGCAAACAGCAAACACGTGCACGTCTATACGAGAATCAATTTTTACTTGAGTACGCACAGAAAAACATGCCAGAGCTTGTAGAGCGCCAAGCGAGTGTTGGCTTTTCAACTCATTACCATGTAATGCGCTACTTAGATAATCTGTTTATTCATCAGCTAAATCTTACCGATAAACCTGCCACAACTGGGCTTAAACCATTTGATCAACACTGGTTGAAAATCAACTTAGGGCAATACCCGCTGAATGGTCAGTACAGTGATGCCCAAATCAAACAATTCAATGCTATTAAACTCAATTTGTTTGAAAACTCAATGACGCTGTACGAATTTATGGCGCCTCTTTCTATGCAGACTCGCTTTCGTTTGCATCAAGGGGATAGCGACTTGTTCAAAACCGAAATTTTAAAACATCGACAATTTATTTTGCATTTAAAGCAAGCTGACACAGTCTTACAAACACAGCAACTTTCGCTACCCCATCTTTATTCTATAGCCAAGGGCGATATCTTAAGACCTTCGATTCAAAGCTGGTTAGGCATAAAAGGTATTATGCATGTTGATAGTCCTGTGTTAACTAGCTTAGAAAACACGGTAACTGGCACCGAAATCCAGCAATATTACCAGCAACACAAAGAACGATTTCATTATCTAAAATCGGTTAAGGCCCATGGCGGCGAATTTACCGATAGAGAGGCGGCGTTAGCATTTAGAAAGCAAGCAGAATCAAGCTCGATACAACACGCACTAAAGCAATTAAATCAGCCCGATATTTACGCTCAATATAAAAACCACTTAACCCGAGAGCAAAAACGAAATTGGGCAGTACAATTAGCATTCACACAAAAACCTCAACAATTGAGTGAAGTAATACGCTCACCGAATGGTTTATGGGTAGTAGTAATGAGCTACGATCATACTTTTGGCTACTTTAGCGCAAATGACGAAACCGTTCGCTATCAAGCTAAAAAGGCCATCGCAATTGAAAAAGCCAAAAGCAGCTATCAACAAAAATGGCTGGCTTGGCAAACACACCATGGCGTTAAGCTATGAAATGGTTAGCTTTAGCACTCATGGTACTGTCCAGCGCTGCCGTTGTTATTCATCTGCAAACTCACCCTATTAGTTTAGCACCTGCTGAAAAAGTACCGGTGTCCGTTGAGGTTGAAAAAACAGATGTTCATGATCAGCAAGCACTGACCAGCACGCTCGAAAAGCAAGCCCACCCAGCTACAGAGCAAATCGAAAATGCCAGCATTAAAGCGATAATCACAACACCTGATTATATAGCCCCTATTGCAAAGCAAACCCTGCAAGCAAAGCGGTTTACAGGTGATCTTAATGATCACAAAGCGTATCAGACATATCATCAAGCGCAGCAAACTGAACTAGAACTTCGCTTTATTGATGCCGCAGAGAGTAAAATTGCTACTCTCGAATCCCTTCTAGAACGTGGTAAGCAAGCGGGGTTGTCAGAAGGTAAGCTTAATGAAGCCGAAGATAAAATTGCGGCTTTAAAGACGATGCAAGCAGAATTAGTTGCTAAGCATAACGAAAAAAGCCGCCTCAAATGAGGCGGCAAAACTAACTAGGGGAAACAATGCTGTTGGGTATTACTTGTTTTCGAGTAATTTACCATTACCGATTTCGATTTTACGTGGTTTTAAAGCTTCTGGAATTTCACGCTCTAAATCGATACTTAGTAAGCCATTTTCAAGGTCAGCGCCAAGCACTTTAACGTGGTCACCTAATTGGAACTTACGCTCAAAGTTACGCTCTGCAATGCCTTGGTGAATGAACTTACGTTCAGCATTATCTTGTTTATCAGCTTTAGTACCGCTGACTTTCAATGTGTTGTTTTCTGACTCAATGGTCAATTCACTGTCACTAAAACCTGCTACAGCCATAGTGATACGATATTTGTCTTTATCGAGTGCTTCGATGTTGTACGGAGGAAAACTTGGCTGCTTGTCTGTGCGAGCTGCCGCATCCATTAATGATGCTAAATGATCGAAACCGATGAATGAACGATAAAGTGGTGATAAGTCTACTGTACGCATAATTATATCCTCATATTTAAGCGATATTTTGTTAGTACTCTTCTATTGAACCAGTGCTAACAAAGTTAAATTAATACTATATATTTCAATTACTTTAGTTTGTTTGGGACCCATCAGGCGTCCTCACTAAACTATTTATGGGCGGGTAAAATCTTTTCAAGATTTTTAGCAAAAAAAATTGTAATTTTTTTAAATCAATTGAAATTTTAACCCCCTCAAACTGGTCTGAATTAGTTGATTTTAAAGGGCTAACAACGTACAAAATAACAATGAAAAAAAATCCAACTTTTTTAAAAAAATTTATCAATGTGCTAAAAAATGTCGTGTTAATGGCAGTCGTTGTGTATGCCGTGACCGCATTTCAGCAACGTAATTTACTCTCAACTGATAAAACTCCTGCCCCCTATTTTAATTTAGCCACGCTAAAAAACCCGACAGAGCGGATGACCATTGCACAATTACAAGGAAAGCAAACAGTGGTGTATTTCTTTGCGCCTTGGTGCTCAATTTGTCGTTACAGTATGCCAAATTTAGAAAAGGCTCATCAGCAAGGTAAGTTAAATGCCATAGCAATTGCCCTTGATTACCAAAACATTACTGAAGTTAAACAGTTTACCGATTCACTCGAATTAACAATGCCGGTGTTACTTGGCAGTAAAAGTACAGGTCAAGATTATAAAATCAGTGCCTACCCAACTTATTATGTTATTGATGAGCAATTGGCCATTACTGCGCATTCTATGGGTTACTCAACAGAACTTGGCCTTAGGATGCGCACACTTGATTAGCTCAATCGCTTTTAGTGAGAAAAAACAGAATAGTGCAATCGATTTTATGCGCTGTTTTTATTCATTTAATCCGTTAAGATGATAAACACATTCAAATCGAGGAGAGCGATATGTTAACTGTAATTTTTGGCCGTGAAGGCTGCCCATACTGTGTTCGTGCAAAAGACGTTGCTGAAAAACTAGCAAATGAGCGTGACGATTTTAAATACCGTTATATCGACATCATTAAAGAAGGCATCAGCAAAGCAGATTTAGAACAGTCTGCAGGCAAACCTTGCCCAACCGTACCACAGATTTTTATTGACCAAGCCCACATTGGTGGCTTCACTGAATTCGAAGCATACGCTAAAGAAAATTTAGGGTTATATCAATAAATTGTAAACGTGGTTGATTTTGGTAATTTTAAACTGATTAAATTATGACCAACATCAACCACATACAAATTAGTTGTAATTTATACAAGCAATTGCATTGTATTTCCTATACAATGCGCGCCTCTTTAAATTCGTTGAGGCGTATTAATGTCAGAACCAGTCACGTTTGAATCTCTAAATCTTTCTCCTGCAATCCTTAAAGCAGTTGAAGAGTTGGGTTACAAGACTCCATCTGAAATCCAAGCTCAATGTATACCGTTATTGCTAGAAAGAAAGGACGTACTGGGACTAGCGCAAACGGGTACAGGTAAAACAGCAGCATTTGCACTGCCGTTACTAAATAATATTGACCCGTCTGTGAAGCAGCCACAGATCCTTGTTTTAACGCCTACGCGTGAACTTGCGATCCAAGTAGCTGAGGCATTCGAACAATATGCTAAGCATACTCGTGGTGTTGAAGTTTTAGCCCTTTATGGTGGCCAAAGCTATAGCATCCAACTAAGTGCACTTCGTCGTGGCGCGCAAATCATTGTTGCAACGCCAGGTCGCTTAATTGACCACATTAACCGTGGCACAATCAAGTTTGAGAGCTTACAAGCCCTTGTTCTTGATGAAGCAGACGAAATGTTACGCATGGGCTTCATTGATGATGTAGAAAGCATCATGGAGAAAACGCCACGTGAAAAGCAAACATGTCTTTTCTCTGCGACCATGCCTAAGCAAATTCAAAATATCAGCAGCAAGTACATGAATGAGCCTGAGCAAGTTCATATTTCTGCGCGTAACTCAACTGTATCAACGGTTGAACAAGTATTTTGGAATGCACACGTACACAAAAACAAAGCTATCGTTCGCTTCTTAGAAGCAGAGCAATACGATGGTGCAATTGTTTTCGTACGTACACGTAACGACACGGTACAGTTAGCTGAATTACTTGAGCGCGAAGGTTTCTCTGCGGCACCACTTAATGGTGACATGAACCAACAAGCACGTGAACGCACAGTAGATCGTTTGAAAAACGGCCTAGTTGATATCGTTATTGCAACAGACGTTGCTGCACGTGGTCTTGATGTAGACCGTTTAAGCTTAGTAATTAACTACGATATTCCACAAGATTCAGAAGCCTACGTTCACCGTATTGGCCGTACTGGTCGTGCGGGTCGTCAAGGTAAAGCGATTCTTTTCGTAAAACATAACGAGCGTTATTTACTTAAAAATATCATTCGTCATACGAAATCTGATATCGCACAAGTTGATTTACCAACAGCTAAAGTTGTTGAAGAAAAGCGTATTAAAGCGCTTCAAGACAAGCTTACAATTGCTCTTGAAAACAAAGACATCACTTTCTATAATCAAGTTGCTGCTAACATGGCAGAGAAACTTGAGCTAAGTACTGAAGATTTAGCAGGTGCATTACTTTGTTTAGCGCAGCAACAATCACCAATCAAGGTTGAAGAAGTTAAAGTTCAACCACGTGGCGAACGCAATGAGCGTCGTCGCAATGAACGTGGTGATCGTGGCGACCGCCAAGGACGCGAGCGTAAACCTCGTGAGCCGCGTGAGCGCAACAGCCGTAACATGGGTCCTATGGATACTTACCGTATCGAAGTAGGTCGTGAGCACGGTGTACAAGTTAAAAATATCGTTGGTGCGATTGCTAACGAAGCTGATATCTCAAGCAAGTTCATTGGTGATATTCGCTTACATGATAATCACAGTACGGTACAGTTACCACAGAACATGCCAAAAGATGTGCTTGATCACTTCCAAAAGGTATTTATCTGTAAACGTCCGATGAATATGACGCTAACGCAAGACCAAGGTCCTGCGGCTCCTCGCTCTGAGCGCCCAAGCGGTGATCGTGGTGATAAGAAGCGTAACTTCAAAGACCGTGGCGAAAAACGTGGTGGCCCTCGTAAAGAGCGTCGTCCAGTGAGCTTCACTGCGAACTAATCGAAGCTGTAAGCTGTAAGCTGTAAGCTGTAAGCTGTAAGCTGTAAGCTGTAAGCAATAAAAAACCTTGTCATGAGAGTGACAAGGTTTTTTTGTGTCTGTAGTAAAGCTGTCAGCCGTCAGCTATCAGACTTCAGTTTTTTAAAACCTCAGTTGGATGACTGAGGCTTTGTTACTCTAATCGTTATGAGCCGATGGCTGGGTATGCATAGCTTGATTGAAGACCTAGTGGAATACCTAAGCCCCAGTACGCGAGTAAGAAGATACTCCAACCGATTAAGAAGGCGATTGAGTAAGGTAACATCATCGCGATTAAGGTGCCGATACCGGTGCCTTTTACATACTTTTGGCAGTACACAACAACCAGTGGGAAGTATGGCATTAGTGGCGTGATGATATTCGAACTAGAGTCACCTACACGGTACGCAGCTTGCGTTAAATCAGGTGAAATACCCAGTTGCATCAGCATGGGAACAAAGATTGGCCCTAATAGCGCCCATTTTGCTGAGCTTGAGCCAACAAATAGGTTCACGAACGCCGTTAAGAAGATAATACCTACTACAGTGACTGAACTTGGCAGAGCCATTGCTTTTAATAGTTGTGCACCTTCTATAGCAAGTAATGCACCTAGGTTTGATTTACTAAATGCAGCAATAAATAACGCACAGAAGAACGCCATAACAATATAGTAAGCCATACCGCTCATCGCTTTACTCATTGCATCTATCATATCTTTAGAGCTTTTAAAGGTACCCACGGCAAAACCGTAGACGGCACCTGGGATCCAAAACAGTAAGAAGATAAGTGGCACAATTGATTGCATTAACGGCGAGCGGAAATTAGTTAACGAGCCATCACTGCTGCGCATTGCTGAGTCGGCTGGCGCTGAGACAAACCAAAGTAGCGCAAGGCCTGCAATCATCACTGTGCTTGCAATATAGAACGCACGTTTCTCATCACTGCGTGCCTCATCAAAGGCAGGTAGGTCTTCGGTATCTCCATCAAGTGGCGTGTTCTGTAAACGCGGCTCGATGATTTTATCTGTAATATACCAGCCTAATAAGATAATAAATAAGCTCGAAGCTGAGGTGAAAAACCAGTTATTAAGCGGGTTAATCGCCATATCTGGGTTAATAATTTGCGCCGCACTTTGGGTAAAGCTTTGCAGTAACGGGTCAATCCCTGACGGAATAAAGTTTGCGCTAAAGCCACCACTTACCCCAGCAAACGCAGCTGCAATACCTGCAAGCGGATGACGCCCCATCGCATAGAAAATAACCCCAGCAAGAGGGATAACTAGTACGTAACCGGCATCAGTTGCGGTATGGCTGACAATCGCCACTAAAATAATAGATGGTGTTAAAAGCTGCTTAGGCGTTACTTTTAACATTAATTTAAGGCCGGTATTGATAAAGCCAGAATGCTCAGCAACACCAACACCTAACATAGCAACCAGCACTACACCAAGCGGCGCAAAACCAGTGAAGGTTTTAACCATCGAAGATAAGAAGGTGGCAAGGGAGTCCCCTGCTAATAGGTTATTTACAACGATGGCTTCGCCAGTGCGCGGGTCGATTGCATCAAATGTAGTGCCCGAGAAAAGCCAAGATAAAAACCAAATAAGTAGCATGGCGACTAAGAATATAATCGCCGGATCAGGTAGCTTGTTACCTACCCTTTCTATGGTATTTAGAAAACGTGCGATTGCACCACTTGGTGCCTGCACATCATTATTGTTATTCATTTTCAAATTCCCTGGAAAAATATCTCATTAACCTTAACGTATCTAACTACTAAGGTAAATTTTAAGTTAATGGGATTACCTGATAAAGGTAAAGTGATTATGTAAAAAAAGCGACACAGGTCGCTTTACAGAGTTTTATTTAATTAGATTAGGCTGCAAGTGCTTTAACTTCATCCCATAAGCGTACAACAAGCTCTTTATCTTCTTCGTTTAGCTCACCGTTGCGATAAGCTTTAACTAGGCTAGATTCAACTTGATTGTTTAACTCATCAATCGATAAGTTTAATTCTTCTACTTGTGCATAGCCTACAGCTAAGTCAAAGTGACCACGTAAATAACCACCAGCAAATAGCTCGTCGTCTGTTGCTTTATCAACTAAATCATCAAAATATTGCTGCGCTGCATCAATATAACTTACTAAACTCATTGTTACTTCTCCTCTGGGTGCAGCCCATCTTGATGACCCACTGCATACATAATATGGTCATTGAAACCTGTGGTTACGCGAATATAACCACTTAATTCATCGTCTAAGTCACTGTCACCAGTATCGGCAATCAGTGGTCGGCCATTTAAAGCCTGTAATTTAGTTTTAGTGGCTACAACAATAATATTATCACGGCCAATAGCACGAATAAGTGCAGGGCTTAATTGCTGATTACCTCGGCCGAAGATATGGCCTTGGCCACCAATTAAGGTGATCACCAATTTGGTTTCTTTACCTTGTGTGAGTTCAAGTAATTGCTGAGCAGTTAAATCCTGCGCGATAAGCTCTTGGTCTGCCACTAAGTCTACACCTAGCAAGGTATTTTCAAGACCCATTTCTTCCATAATTGCCGCGACTGTAGAACCACTGCCCATCACATATAAGCAGTCTTCATCCATTTCACTAACAACATAGGCAGCTATATCGGCAAGCACTAATTCATCGGTTTCTTTACCGCCATTTTTCACTGCCTGTACATATCGTACTTCACTAGGCACTTGCATTTCACCATAGCGCTTAGCTTTTACCGTGCCTTCGCGAAATGCTTCTTCGTCGATATCCATCACATCAGCATCGCCAAGGCTTACAAGTTCACCTTTAACTAGCATCTCAACAACACGCCCAGCAGCTTTTGGGGTAATAGCATAAACCCCAGAATGAATTTTACAGCCTGCAGGAATACCTAATACAGGAGTGCTATCGCCAACCGCATGGCAAATATTGCGGGCAGTACCATCGCCCCCCGCAAATAAAATAAGGTCAACACCTTGCTCAACTAATAGCTTGGCAGCCTGCTCTGTGTCATCTGGGGTGGTGATATCGTTTGTTTGGTAAATAACTTGGCTTTGAAAGCCTAGTTGCTTTGCCGTTTGCTCGCCCATTTCACCGTTTACAGTGTAAATGATTAAGTCATCTTGATGGGCAAGCAGCACTTCAAGTGCCGCTCGGGTGCGTAAGTTTGCTTTTGGCTCAGCACCAAGTTGCATTGCTTTTGCGGCGGTATCTGCGCCATCACTGCCCTTTAGTGCGACACTGCCACCTAAGCCGGCAACCGGATTTACAATCAAACCTAATTTAAACTGCATCAGATAAAGCTCCTGGGTTGCCATGAAAATCGCGCTGCCACGTAAACTGAGCAGCCGATAGTGGCCATGGGGTTTTATAGAAATCACTCAATGCTTTAAGAAGTGCTGTCGTGCGCTGATTAAAGCCAGATGCTAAAAAGCTCAACACTTGCTGGTGAACTCGCGCTTGAAAATCGAATCGACAGGTTTGCTCGCCATTTAAATTATCAACCGATACATTAAAATCAAAACCTGCTGCAGTACTGAGCGCCCACTCTATAGCTTGGGGCTTTACTTCAACTGCTTCAAATTCAGCTTGCTGGTGCTTATCACGACCATCTGGGCAATACCAATAGCCATAATCTTCTTTTAACCGACGTGCCTCACCAGCCACCAGCCAATGGGCAATTTCGTGTAAAGCACTGGCATAAAAACCGTGGGCAAACACAATTTGGTGATAAGGCGTTTGCTCATCAGCAGGCAGGTAAATAGGTTCATCATCACCCTTTATCAAACGCGTGTTATGGCTTTGATAAAAGGTGCTTTCAAAAATAGCGATTAAGTCAGCAATCTGATGCATACGGCTTGAATTCATCTCGTTAAAAGCGTCACTAAAAACGAGGCGAATTGTACGGACTTTTCACTCTAAAGTAAAAGCAACCGCCCTCAGTTACAGGTATTTTGCGATATCAACATCATCGATTTGCTCTGGGTTTAAATAGCGTTTTGCATATTCAAGGTAAATACCTGATGTTAAAAATAATTTGAACACATCTTCATCAACATGCTGATCGGCTACCATCTTGGCTAAAATATCAATGGCAACACTGAGTGGCTTGGCTTTTTTATAAGGTCTATCGGCAGCGGTTAATGCTTCGAAGATATCAGCCAGCACTAGCACACGCTCAGGTATCGATAAATCATCTGCAGATAACTTACGCGGATACCCCGTGCCTTTTAGAGTTTCGTGATGGGTCGAGGCATAACGTGGCACCCGTGCTAATTCTTCAGGGAACGGCACATTATCGAGCATTCGAATGGTACTGATAATATGCTCATTAATTTTAAAGCGATCTTCATTTGTTAACGTACCGCGCTGAATTTGCAAGTTATACAGCTCACCTAGATTATACTTGTACTCAGGAATGCTTACTTTAATGCCTAAGCGCTCGTCATACTCAATAGGTTTATCATGGGTGATCAGATGTTCAGGCTTATCTGAAAGTAGCTTTTCAGTAACAGGCAACTGCTCATCATTACTATGAACGCGTAGTTCTTCAACTGGCGAAAGGCCTATTTTATCGTCAAAATGTCGCTGCCACGTTATGTTACTGAGCGCCTCTAAACGCTTAAGGCTTGCTTCATCCATAAACTCGCCACCCACATTGCACGCAGCGATAAACGAAAAATCACTGCGTAATTGTGCTTGGCGTTTGCCAAGCTCGGCCTCAAGCTCTGGTTGCTTTTCTGGTGAGCTTTGCAACGCTTTTAAATAAGCGATTTCTGCATCTCGCCATAGCACTTCAAAACGTGTACGCACTTCATGAATACGGTTATAAATGGTTTCTAACTTAGTGCCTTTGTCGACGATATGCTCTGGGGTGGTGATTTTACCGCAGTCATGTAGCCAAGCCGCGAGGCTAAACTCTCTTAACTCGTCTTTATTTTTAAAGGCAAACTCTTTAAAAGCGTGTTCATTGGAACTTGAAGCCGCTTTGGCCAACATAATGCCCAGTTCTGGTACTCGTTCGCAGTGCCCTGCTGTATAGGGCGATTTATCATCGATGGCCTGCGCAATAAGCTCAATAAATGATTCCATTAAGGCTTTTTGATTTTGCTCATGCTGCTGAATAGATTGACTCATTTGCACCATGGAGTTGGCCAGGTTATTGATTTCTTTAATACTGCTTTTTAACGTTGAAACTTGGTCAAACTGACGCCGCTTTATCTTTAAGTTTTCGCCCTCTAAGGTCTTAATAGGTGCAACAATGGGTGAGGCAAAAAACCACGACACCGGCAATACCATAATTAAGCATGCGGCAGTGATAAAAATAGAGAGCTTAATTTTCTCACGGGTAGAGCTTAGTACCCCCTCTTTCGGCACCACTATCGCTAAGTAATCGCTATTAATGCCCCCTTCTGAAAGCGGAGTGATATACACGTACTTTTCAATGCCATTTAGGGTCATCAAACGTAAATGGGCAAAGTTTGTTTCATCTGTAATTAAAGTTAGAAACTCAGGATATGGCACAGTGCCAATAACTTGTGTTTGCTGACTGGCATCGCTCCCTAACCACTTTCGCTCAAGAGCAGCAATGTACGAATTTGGCAACTGAGTGATTGCCATATCAACTAAATCTTTAAGCGCTGCATCCTCTGGATGAAACAATAAATGCAGGGTATCGGGAAGTAGATCATGGCTATAACTATCAAGTTGATTGTACTGAATACCATCAATAAAAAACTGCTTTTGGGTGTACTTGAATACCGCCTCGTTATCTAAACCAGCATAGACGCGCCCTTGGCTTACTGCATCAAGCACCGCTTTAGTACTCGGTAGCTCAACAATATCGATGTCGGGAAAGTGCTCTTTGATCACTTTAATCACCGACCAGCCCTCGCCTATAGCCAACTGTTTGCCTGCTAACTGCTTCATAGTAACAATTGGTGTGGACCCTTTTGCTGTAATGATACTGAACGGTAAGGTCGCCATAGTTTGGCTCATAAGACCAAGCGGCTCATTGGCAGGCGTTTTAAAAATAGGCTGAATAATGTCTATTTCATCTTTTGCAAATTGGCTTAAAAACTCAGCCCAGGTAAAGCCATTAATAAAAGTCACCTTAATTCCAAGTAACTCAGCCAAACCATTAATATAATCAATGCTATAGCCTTTTGGGTTTCCGCCAACACTAAAGTCCATTGGTGGCCAATTGGTTTCGTTAGAAACACTTAAATAAGGGTACTTCGCCAATACACTTTGCTGATCTTCAGTAAGAGGCAGTTTTTCAAGCCTTGGCAATAGTAAGCCATTTTTTTGTTGGTTAGAGGCAACAATTTCACCTTCTTTATTGTAAATATACAGCTCACTTAAATACTGACTGCTCATTTTACTTTGCTGTTTACTTAAATACTCAGAGATGCTCGATAAGCTCACGTCTAACGCCAATACACTGTTTTCTCTTGCCGACTTTATCGAATAGGTTTGCCCGGGAGCTTGTAGGTGGGTGAAAAAATACGGCTTGGTTTTATTGACTCGGGTCGAGTTTGCTTGCTTAAACCACAAACGCTCTCGCGGATCATAGCTGGTACTCTTTGTTTGAGAGATACGCAAATTAAATTGCTGATCAAAGTAATGAGTATGCTGAACACGCTCAGCCCCTTCGCCGGTAATGTGGATCACGACCCAGCGATCTGCTTCGATGGCTTGCAACTGCTGGCGAACAATTTCACTACTTTCTAAATTAATTAATTCATAAAAGTCACCATTTTCATAGCCGACATATAAGGCATAAAACAATGGATTGAGCTGCATGATTTCGCTCATGACATCTCTCAGTTCACTTTTATCTTCGCTGTCGGCGCTGATAAGGCTGCTGTTTTGTACCATCACACTTAATGTGTTTTCTGACTTTTCATTCACCCCAGTAAGGTAATCAGCAACGGAGCCGGTGGCTAAATTAAAGTTTTTAACACTGGCTTCTAAAGCCATTTTTTCACTGAAATAATATTGCAGGCTAATTGCAATCAGGGCTGTTAATGAGGTGGCTAATACGAACACCGCGACAACGGTAAGACGAATCGAGAAACGAATTTTTTGTTTAAGTTTTTGAAAAGCAGATACCAGCACTTATGCATCTCCTTGCAATGCTTTGTTCGTAAATAATATTAGCTTATATAATCTTTATACACCAATAACTTTGTATTACAAACAAAAACACTGCAATATTAGCCTAAAGCATAAGCAAATAATTATCTTAGATATTTTTGAATATCGACCGAATCGATTTGCGACTCATGTAAAAACTGTTTTGCATATTTTAGGTATATGCCTGAAGTTAAAAAGAGCTCAAATACGTCACGGTCAATGTGATCGTCATCGACCATTTTCGCTAAAATATCAATAGCAACACTCAGAGGTTTCGCTTTTTTATAAGGTCTATCTGCTGCGGTTAATGCTTCGAAGATGTCAGCAAGTACTAACACACGTTCAGGTATTGATAACTGCTCAGCGGTTAATTTTCGTGGATAACCGGTGCCTTTTAAGGTTTCGTGGTGGGTTGACGCATAACGCGGAACTTTCGCTAATTCTTTAGGGAATGGCACACTTCCAAGCATACGAATTGTGCTGATCACATGCTCATTGATCTTAAATCGGTCTTCCGCTGTTAACGTGCCCCGTGCAACCGACAAGTTATACACTTCGCCGAGGTTATATTTATACTCAGGAATGACCATATTAATGCCCAAACTCTCTGGGTACTCAACGGCTTTTTCGTGTGGAATTAAATCACTTGGCTTATCGCTTAGCAGTGACTCTTCGACAGGTAAATGCTGATTCTTCAAATCAGCCATACGCATTTCTTCAAGGGGCGATAAACCTAAACTAGCGTCAAAATGACGCTGCCACTTAATGCTAGCAACCTCATGTAAACGAGACAGCTGCTCTTCATCCATAAACTCACCACCAATATTACAGGCAGCAATAAAGCTAAAGTCTGCGTGTAACTTTTCAGTTTGTTGCTCAAGCTTTTGCTTAAGCACAGATTGCTGCTCTGGGTGCGCTAATAGTTGCTCATAGTAAGCAATTTTTGCATCACGCAGCAGCACTTCAAACCGGGTGCGTACTTCATGAATACGGTTATAAATGGTTTCGAGCTTAGTGCCTTTATCAACAATATGCTCTGGTGTGGTGATTTTACCGCAATCGTGCAACCACGCTGCTAAACGAAACTCGCGTCGCTCATCAGGGGTTTTAAAGCTGAACTCAGAAAACGCCTCATCTGTTGAACCAGATGCTGCATCAGCAAGCCAAATACCCAGCTCTGGCACCCGCTCACAATGCCCTGCCGTATAGGGAGATTTATCATCAATGGCTTGCGCAATAAGCTCAACAAAGGACTCCATCAGCGCTTTTTGAGAATCTTCATGTTGCTCAATGGAGCGACTCATATCGACCATCGAACTAGCTAAATAATGAATTTCTAAAATATGGCTCGAAAGCGTTGATACCTCATTGTAATCGCGCTGTTGAATTTTTTTATTCTCACCCACTAGTTTAAGTATTGGATTAACGATTGAAGAGGCAAAAAACCAAGAAACGGGCAGCAGCAAGAGTAAAAATAAACCCGTGACTAAAATTGAAATTCGTATTTTTTCTTTAATTACTGCTAATACATCATCTTTAGATACCAGTACTGTAAAATAATCCACTTCATCAGATTGCATATCGCTACTGAGCGGCAGAGGCAGCACAAACATGTACTTTTCTATCCCCTTTTCATGGACGCTCAGCATTTTACCAAATTGATGCGTTTTATTGGCAAGCCCTGATTGCTGCTCATCTAATTTAACTAACTGGGATAAATCAGCAAAACTATGCTGATGGCTTTGATTTTTACTGCTCGCAATAATCTCGCCATCACCCCGATAAACATACATTTCACTTTCAACTAAGTGCTTCATTTTAGTTTGTTGTACGGTTAAGAAGTGATTCAAACTTGCACTGGCAATATCAATCGCTAATACATCACCTGTTTGCGCTGATTTAATTGCATAGGTATAACCTGGTACATCAAATACGTTAAACACGTACTGCTCAGTTTTCGTCACCGAAGTACTGATTGCATCCTGAAACCAAACACGGGTGCGCGGGTCGTAATCTGTCGCTTTAGTGTCTCTTTTACGAACGTTGAGCGACTCGTCTAAATACGTGGTTACTTGCTTACGATCGCTGCCCTGCCCTGTAATTTGATACACCAGCCAATGATCGTCTTCATCAAGTTGAAACGATGAAGGAAGCTTGGCATAGCCTTTTAAATTAATAACCTGTAATAAGTCGCCATTAGCATGACCAAGAAAAAGCGAATAAAAGTCTGGATGGCGCGTTAAAATTTCGAGCAATACATGCTGTAAAATCTCTTTATTATCTTGGCTATTCGAAAAGAGTCGCGTGTCGTGGATCATCACGCTCAAGGTATTATCGGCACGCTCATTGATTCGGGTAATGTGATCGGCTATTTGTTGGCTAGTTTGTTTAAATTGCTCAGATTTAGTTTGCAGTATCAGCTTTTCACTAAAGTAATAATGCAGACTAATCGCCACCACGGCTGTGAGTAAGCTTGCAAGGACAAATACCAGCAGAACACTGGCCCTAATTGAAATTTTATACCCTTTATCGTGGCGTGTTAGCATTCGCGACTCCTTGCTTGCTAATCTAAGAAAATAATCTGATTAAAGATTATACCGAAATGACTATAAGGTACATGTTTTAACTCATATTAAAGCTGTTAAAGTTTAATAACTAATTGATTACGCCCAGCATCTTTAGCCTGATATAGCGCAGCATCAGCCCTTGCAATTACTAACTTTTGTTCTTCTTCTCGCATCACAGTCAAACCAAAACTTGCTCGGATCGGTAGAGATAACCCCTCAACTTGGAACATCTCAGCATTCAGCCGTGAGATCATACTATTAATAATGACAGTAGCATCTGGCACTGAACATAATGGCAACACAATAACAAACTCTTCACCACCGAAGCGATATACATCATCTGAGGTACGCAACGACTGCGTTAAAAATGCAGAAAAATATTGTAATACCACATCTCCTACCTCATGACCGTGGGTATCGTTAACACGTTTAAAATAATCAATATCTGCCAAAATGACGCACACCTGTTTTGACTCACCCTGTTGCTGCTGAGTGAGCCTTTGGTACTCTGGGTAAGCATTATCAAAAGCGCGTCTGTTTGGCAGTTGAGTGAGTGAGTCTCTAAGTGCTTGGGTTTTCATTTCGTGAGCAAGTTGCGCAAGCTGAGCATTTCTGACAAATAGCTCCCTACGGATAATATGTTCGTGAGCAGCCATGATCATGCCTGCTAAGTTAGCCGCCAGATGCGCTAAAATGACCATATAAAGAGAGTGGTTAGAAATTTCTTTATTAAAATAGATAACAGAGATAGCAAGTGCACTATATAAAGTACTTAAAAATACAGATAACTTAATTGATACTAAGGTCGAAAAGTAAAATGTAATCAAAATGATTAAATCAAAAAACATATGCAGAATGTAAAAACGTTCATAAGTAATAGCCATAAACTGCATATTCAAAAATAAGAACAGCATAAATACAGATATCACCAAACGAAATAACTGGATAGTTTTGATATAACTCAGACCAAAAGCACTAAGTACGCATACTGAAACCATAATAATTCGGCCAGTTAGAGCAATATCAGGCCAAAATGAAGCTTGAATAATCATCTTATCGAAGAAGGTTACAAGCGTGGTAACTAAAGCAATTATGCAGCAAAAAAATTGCGCTATTTTTTTATCTTGTGCAAATTTACTTTGTAAAAATATTTGCTCTACCTGCAGCGACTTAAATTGACAGGCATAGCGATCTATCGTCATATCTTGATTAAATAATTTTGCTGCAAAAGCGCCCATAAATAAATGCCTACTACGAAAGGGGGGTGTTCGATTAAAGAGCAACTACTCTAGTATAGAGTGTATATTCACTAATTAAACTAGTATTTTTGTATAAAAATACTACAAAAAACCCCAAATAAAAGTATAGTAGACAATAAATTAAATAGGAAAATATTCTAAATTTCAGTTAGTTGATTTCTTCACCCGCTTCATCACAGTCTACAATATCGGTTTCTTTAAGGGCTTCGCTGATCCAGCTTTGCATTACCGAGCAACTAAGTACGTGCTGGCAATAAGCTTGTGCAGCATGCGAAAGCTCCACCTGATACGTTTTGAAGCGCAGCACCACAGGTGCAAACATCGCATCAACAATAGAGAACTCACCAAATAACCATGCATTAGGGTAACTTTGCTGCTGAGCAGAAAATATCTCATCGATACGCGCAATGTCTTTTTTAGCTTGCTCTGATAATTCAACATGCCTGTTAGCGCGAATATTCATTGGCATTTCACTGCGAAGTGCAGCAAAACCAGAGTGCATCTCAGCCGCTAGACTGCGCGCTTTTGCTCTTTGGGCTATTTCACTAGGCCAAGCAGCACCATTTAGATAAGCATCATTGATGTATTCACAAATAGCGAGTGAATCCCACACGATTAATTCAGCATCAATAAGGGCCGGCACTTTTTGCACGGGAAACTTACTTTTTAATGCTTCATAAAACTCAGGCGTATCTAAAACTAATTGCAGCTCTGTAAAAGAGATATTGAATTTACTCAGCAAATACCACGCCCGCAATGACCAAGTTGAGTAGTTTTTATTGCCAATAAATAATTGCATTGTGCTTCCTTTAACGTTTAGATTAGGCTCACTATAAAACAGCAATTGGGTAATTACTCGCCAATTGTTTTTATGCTACCTATAAGAAAAGCTGATACATTATGGATATTGATGCCCTCAGAACTTTTTGTGCCTTTGTTGATACAGGCAGCTTCACCCGCGCTGCAGCACAAATTTGCAGAACCCAATCTGCGGTAAGTATGCAAATGAAAAAGCTTGAACAAGACCTCGCAAGTCCGCTATTTGAAAAGCAAGGCCGTCAGTTGGTGCTAAGCCATCAAGGCCACCAGCTAGCAAGCTATGCAAAGCAATTGATAGCGCTTCATGATGAAGCCTTTAAGCAATTAAAAGCAGGCACTGGCAATATACGTGTGCGCATTGGTTGTCCTGATGACTATGCCCACTCTTTACTACCAGAGCTTGTTGATGCTTTACACCAACAGTTTAATGCACTGGATTTACAAATAAGCTGCGCCCCTAGTACTGAGCTCAGAGCCAAACTAGACCAAGGTATGCTCGATTTGGTGATTGCCACTCGCTCGCCAGACAGCGAAGAAGGCTACTTATTGCAATCAAGCCAAGGCGTGTGGGTGAAAAGCCCTGCTTTTGAGATTAACGATTCAACCCCACTTCCTATCGCCTTGTTTCAACGAGACTGTAAGTTTCACCAAGCCAGTATTGAGGGTCTATTAAAAGCCGAGCGTCGTTTTAATATTATTGCCTGTTGTGGCTCAGCGGGAGCGTTACATGGCTTGATTAAACAGGGACTGGCAATTGGCAGTATGGCGCGAATAAGCATGCAATCAGGTGTGGAAGAGATCTGCGGTACCTCACTTCCGGTATTGCCTGTCATTGATATCGTGCTGCTTTACGGTAATCATGCCCACAACCCACTCAGTCATGAGCAGCTTAAGCAGCTTGTGGAGTTGATTAATACGTAAAAAACATATCAAGCTAAAGAAGTTTTACTAACTTACGAGTTCTATTAGGCTCTGTAAGGTATAAAAACTCTGTTAAATCATGGGCACTGTTGATCAGCATATGTTGCTTAGGTTGAGTTAATTGCCAACTTTCTGTTGCAGCGGTTGCCAAATCAATACGTTGGAAATTAATGGTATCAGCATGCTCCATAGTGACCGCTAATTGCTGGTTACTTACAGATATACCAATGATGTCATTATTAGCAGCTTGCCAAACAGTCTCAGTATCTCCTCGGCTATTAACTCGAAACACTTCGTTGCTATTTGAAAAATAGATCTGATCTTGCTCATCTAAATCCATGCCATAGCAGCTTAAACGTTTCCCTGAGCCTGTGAAAGGTGTCAAATTTAGGCTTGTTAAATCGAATTTTGCCGGATGAAACGTCTGTCCATCCTCCGCTCGATATGAAACCAAAATCGCGTCTTGATTGTGATACATTTCTCGCAAGTAAAAAGAGTGATTTCCATGGGGAATTGTTTCATAAGTGCCACTGCTTAAATCAATTTTAAACAATGTATCTTTACTTGCGGTGTAAACCTGCCGTGCGTCTTGGCTCCAAACAATACCAAATAACTCATGGTTATCAGGGTTAGCAAAAATGCGCGTTTGCTTACCATTATCGTATAAAAATAATTGCTTTAATCCAAAACGATGAGACTCAAAAACAAATTTAGTTGAGTCTGGCGAAAACACGGGTAGAAAGTCGATCGATGAGGTATCTACGAGTTTGGTCAATTTGTCAGGGGTGGCACGTGTTTGGCTAACAATATCTACATCAACATTCACTAGCTCCATCAAAATGGCTTCAGCGTCTGGTGTGTACTGGGCATCACGAATTATTTGATAATTATTAAATGAAATTAACTGCTGCTCACCATCAAGCTCTAAATTAATAAGCTGATTTCGTTGGCTAATCAATAGTGCTTGATTATTCGGGTGCCAACTTAATCCTTGAATACCGTTTTCTATAATGGCAATAGTTTGTATTTTTTTACTGGCTAGGTCGAGTACATCAATACGGTATTTGTTTTGCCCCGCTTCAATCCCCATTGCGACTATACGGCCGTCTTTCGATAACGCATTAACAAGTAACCAATCTTGCTGTGTGGCAGCTAGTAAATGTGCTTTTTGTTTAGATTCTAAGTTAAGTGAAACGAGTCGAGTATCGTTGTGTAGTTTATCCTTTTCTATGTAATAAAGCTTATCAGCATGCCAATCGATGTGGTGACTGGTTACAACGGTGTCATCAAAAACACTCACCGTCGCTTGTTCTAATGGCTGAAATTTAGATAAATCAATGCTTATAGTGTTTAGATGTTGTTTCTGCTCTGTACTTTTCACAAACGCAATCGCATTATCGGAGGTCGACCACCCCAAAGCATAGTAGCTTGCAGCATCTTCAGTCAGCCTCACTTCTCGCTCTGTCGCAAGCTCTTTAAGCCAAATTTGCTGACTTCCTTTATCACCTCTAACAAAAGCAAGGTACTTACCACTATGTGAAAGTGACAAATTAGCTTCATTTAGTTCACTCGAAGTGAGTGGCATCAGCTGGGTAAAGTGAGCAGTATCTTGCTGTTTAGGGATTAGTTGCCACGCAGTAGCGATAAGGCTTACTAGTAAAAAAAACAGCAACCCAAGATTTTGCGCTTTTAGTTTTTTGCTCTGCCCCTGTGTTACTTTTTCAAGGCTATAACCGCGCTTAGGGTGTGTAATTATATACTGCGGATTTTTGGCATCTTCTTGGAGTGCTTTTCGTAGTAATGCGATACAACGCTGTACCGAACTTGGGTTGTAGGTAGCATTAGGCCACACATTTGCAAAGATTACTTCTTGGCTTACAACTTCACCTTTATTTAAATAAAGGGTATGTAATACATCCATGACCTTTGGCTCGACTATTTGCTCATAATCTTGCGATGAAATTAAACATCGACTCTCATCAATTGCAAATTTGCCGATTCGATAACGCGCCACTGACTTCTCCAATAAATATTTACGAATCAAAGATTAAGGTTTTCTTAAGAGAAACTCAAGCGTTACTCCATTGTCACTTTAATCTGGCTAATAGATTGTTTTTGCTATCTCAAAATAGGTAATAAAAACAATGTATAAATATTTATCAACGCTCACTATTTTCATCAGTGCTTTTTTAATTTTTCAAATTCAGCCGATGCTTTCAAAGCAACTTCTACCGCAATTTGGTGGTGGTGCCTCTATCTGGTCTGCGAGTTTAGTGTTTTATCAAGTCATGTTACTTATTGGCTATTTCTATGCGCATAACATAGGGCGCTTTCATATTAAGTTGCAGGTAGTCACCCATATAGTTTTAGTCACCTTTGCCACACTCATTGTTGTGACAGAATTTGCAGCCCCAAATCTCACAAATTGGCCACCTGCGCTTGCGGTGTTTGTTAATTTATTTATAGAAATTGGTCCAATATTTATTCTACTGAGCGCTACCAGCGTACTTTTACAAAGATGGTATGTGCAAACTGCTTCAGCACAGGTGCCTTACCATTGGTATTCCATCTCAAACTTGGGCTCTTTACTGGCGTTAATGAGCTACCCACTCGTTTATGAATTACTATTTTCTTTAGAGCAGCAAACTACATATTGGCTATTTGGACTTATCAGCTACTGCTTGTTATTAGCACTTCTAGTAATATTTTTACTCAAAAAAGCACCCGATTTATCAAAAGCATCTATTCAAACTAGGCCTTTCACGCTTTTAAAAGGTAAAGGTCAATGGCTGTTATTAAGTGCCTTAAGCTCAGCCATGTTGGTATCTACCACGCATATGATCAGCACTAATATTCCACCCATGCCATTACTTTGGTCGTTACCTCTTGTAATTTACTTGCTCACCTTTAGTTATACGTTTGCCAACAGAGCTAATTATCAGCGTCATGTGTGGGCATATGTGTTTATATTCTCGGCTTTTGCAGGTCTGCTGATGTTTTATTTTGGCAGCTTATTCAATGCCCTAGCCCAGCTTATAATTTACAGCCTGATTCTATTAACCGCCGGTATGGTCTGTCATGGTGAGCTGAGAAACAAAGCCCCTGAAAACGAGCAATTTACCATTTTTTATTTTTATATCGCCCTTGGTGGTGTGTTAGGGTCGCTTTTCAGTACGCTCATTGCCCCATTGCTATTTGTCCAGATTGACGAGTATTTACTTACATTAGCGGTTATTTTTAGTTTTGTGTGCTACTTCCAATTAAATGCTAAAACAACGACAAAACAGCTCAAATTCACTCTCGCAACCAGCTCCATCGCTTGGTTAGCATGCTATTGCTTTTTAGCAGTAAACTTTAACCAATATAACGTTGCCACTAGCCGCAACTTTTATGGCTATTTAGCGGTAAAAGATATAAACACTCAATCAATAAAAGAAAGGCGCTTAATTGACGGCACCACGATTCATGGCTCAGAGCCACTAAATCCAAACCAACAGTTTGAGCAAAGTTATTACCATCAGCATACTGGTGTCGCTAAATCACTTGCCATACTAAAGCAACACAGCGCACTAAACATTGGCGTCATTGGTTTGGGTGCAGGCGTTTTAGCGCGGTTTGCAGACCAACAGGATAGTATTCACTTTTTTGAGTTAAACCCTGCTGTGGTCGAGATGGCAAAGCGCTATTTCTCATATTTAGAAAACAGTAAAGCCAAGCTCACAGTCAGCTTAGGGGATGGTCGTATTGCGCTAAAAAATAATGCGGACGAAGTATTTGACGTCTTGATTATTGATGCATTTTCAAGTGATGTAATTCCTGCGCATTTGCTAACCCAAGAAGCAATGTCACTTTATTGGCAAAGGCTCAATGAAAATGGCGTATTGATTGTGCATATTTCAAATAATCATATCGACTTACTGCCTGTATTACAGGCACATAGCCAACATTTTAATAAAGCAATGTTAAAGTTTAGCTATCAAGGCCATAGCCCATCAGACATAGGCTCAGACTGGGTAGTGCTAACTGATAATCAGGCTTTTTTAAATCGTGTATCTATCAGTGATTTGTCGCCCATTAAACGCTCCCCATTTAGCGAACTGACCATGTGGACTGATAGCAAACACAGCCTACTTCCCTTATTAAAATTCTAACAGGCATAAAAAAGCGCGATGATAATCATCGCGCTCATTAACTGCGTTTACTTTATTTAAGACTGCGCTTAAATCGAACCTTTGATTGGTCCATGTTCGTGGCTTACATGTGGGTTTTGACCACGTTGGCGCAATAAGTGATCCATTAAGGTAATCGCCATCATCGCCTCAGCAATAGGAATTGCACGAATACCTACACATGGGTCATGACGTCCTTTGGTGATCATCTCTACCGCTTCGTTGCTGGTATTAATGCTGTTACCCGGTATGGTAATGCTTGAGGTTGGCTTAAGTGCGATAGAGGCAATGATATCTTGTCCTGTCGAGATACCTGCAAGTACACCGCCCGCGTGATTTGATGTGAAACCATCTGGAGTTAACTCATCACGGTGCTCAGAGCCTTTTTGCTCAACCACATCAAAGCCGTCACCAATCTCAACGCCTTTTACCGCATTAATGCTCATTAATGAGTGTGCAAGCTCTGCATCTAGGCGATCAAATACTGGCTCACCAAGACCAACAGGCACATTTTTAGCAACCACTTTAACTTTAGCGCCTACCGAATCACCTTGTTTTTTTAGGTCGCGCATATATTCATCAAGCGCGCCTAATTTACTCGGATCAGGGAAGAAAAATGCATTGTTTTCTACTTCATCCCAGTTGTAATCTTCAGCTTTAATTGGCCCAAGCTGGCTCAAACATGCCCGCACTTCAATACCATGAAATTGTTTAAGGTATTTTTTTGCAATTGCACCTGCCGCTACACGAATCGCCGTTTCACGGGCAGAAGAGCGACCACCACCTCGGTAATCACGGATACCGTACTTATGCCAATAGGTATAATCACCATGACCGGGGCGAAATACATCGGCAATTTTGCCGTAATCTTTTGAACGTTGATCGGTGTTTTCAATCAGTAAACCTATGCTAGTACCTGTGGTTTTACCTTCGAATACACCAGAAAGAATTTTTACTTCGTCACTTTCGCGGCGCTGTGTTGTATAACGACTTTGCCCCGGCTTACGACGGTCTAAATCTATTTGTAAATCGGCCTCGCTAATTTCAAGACCTGCTGGTGTGCCATCAACAACGCCGCCTAATGCAACGCCGTGGCTCTCACCAAAGGTGGACACTTTAAATAGTTGCCCGATGCTATTACCTGCCATTAATTTTCCTCATTCCTAATGACTACTGAGACCGAGCCCTCAGGCTCGGCTTTTAAAATCTGCTGTTAATCTTCGAAATAGTTAACAAGCTGCTGTTTGCTGATCACAAACACACCAAGGCCACCTTGTTCAAATTCAACCCACTCAAATGGTGCGCCTGGGTACAGCTCTTCCATATGTACCATAGAGTTACCAACTTCGACAAATAACAAACCGTTATCAGTTAGATGCTCTGCGGCTTCAGCTAAGATGGTGCGAGTAACATCAAGACCATCATGACCCGATGCTAAACCAAGCTCTGGCTCGTGATGGAATTCACGCGGTAAATCAGCCATATCTTCAGCGTCAACATACGGTGGGTTAGCTACTATTAGGTCATATTTTTGACCTGGAACACCACTAAACACATCTGACTGAATTGGCAGTACACGGTCATTTAGCATGTAATCGCTAATATTAATATCAGCAACTTCGAGCGCTTCATATGAAATATCAACCGCATCAACCTGTGCATCTTCAAATGCTTGTGCAAGTGCAATAGCAATACATGCAGAGCCGGTACATAAATCAAGAATACGCGTTACTGAGCTTGGCTCTTCTAACCAAGGTGCAAAGCGGTTGTTAATTAGCTCAGCAAATGGCGAACGTGGAATTAACACGCGCTCATCAACATAAAACGG
>NZ_LKDX01000026.1:0-62756 GCF_001401795.1 Pseudoalteromonas sp. P1-26
AAGTGGTGGAGGGAGCTGGATTCGAACCAGCGAAGGCTGAGCCGTCAGATTTACAGTCTGATCCCTTTGGCCGCTCGGGAACCCCTCCACGAAAATTCTTTACTAAGTCACTTCCGGTAAAAGGAAAGTGGTGCCGACTATCCGAGTTGAACGGATGACCTACTGATTACAAGTCAGTTGCTCTACCAACTGAGCTAAGTCGGCACTGCTTTAGTACGGGGCGAGATTCTAAGGTAAGGTTTATTGTGATGCAACCATAAAATTAAAAAAAATGTGAATTTATGTGTTAAACGCTCACTATTCAGGCAAAAACCCGTATTTTTACTGCTTTATAGCTAATTCACGCCAATAATTCAGTCCTTTAAACACGAGCAAGCTGTCAAACTTAGCATCTATATATGTATCTGCTAACAATTTGCCATAACCACCAGCAAATAAT
The DNA here is from genome assembly GCF_001401795.1 of Pseudoalteromonas sp. P1-26. NCBI lineage: Bacteria > Pseudomonadati > Pseudomonadota > Gammaproteobacteria > Alteromonadales > Pseudoalteromonadaceae > Pseudoalteromonas > Pseudoalteromonas sp. P1-26. The sequence goes on from NZ_LKDX01000026.1 coordinate 440, forward strand.
AACTGACAACCCTGCTGGTTAAGATGTTGTTTTGCTTGCTCGATTGCACCAAGAGTAGCAACCATAGCGCCATTTTTTAGGCCATTTGGCGTATTACGCCCTAACTCAGTCGTAAATGGGGTTTGCTCATCATCAAACACGCGTTGCGTATTTTGGGTAAGTGATGAGGTCATTAAATCAAGGCCAGGTAAGATCCAGCCTCCTAGATGCGCGCCTTCTTTATTAAGCACATCAATTGTCGTTGCTGTACCGGCATCGATAATAATGCAGTTTTGCTCGGGATATTCTACATACGCAGCGATCACCGCGAGCCAGCGATCAATTCCTAGGTTTTGAAACTGCTGATAAGCACAGGTTAACGTAGCGAGTTTAGCGGTCACCTCCGCTTCAAAGTAAGGAACAGCATGTTGCTGCGCCTGTGCTAATAACGGTTTAAGTAGCTCAGTGCTACCCACGCAGGCATAGACCAGCTCTGTTATTTGTGACCAAGGTAAATTGCTGAGTTCACAGGTTTGGTAATCCTTACCATCAAACAAAACGGCTTTAATTGCGGTATTGCCAACATCCACTAATAGTTTCATAGCTCAGCCTTACGTAATGAAATTTCACCACCATAATAACTTTTCACTTCGCCATCTTGGCGAATACGTACGCCACCTTGATTATCAATTCCTTCGCAAATACCACGCCAGCTACGATGACCCGTATTGAGCTCAACACACTCGCCAGCAAATGCATTTAATTGATTCCACTGTAGATACATATCGTTTAAACCTGATTGCTGATACTGGGCTAAGCGTTTTTCTAAATAAAAGCACAAATAGGCCACCAGCTTGTTTTTATCTAATCCCTGTACATGCTGGCTTAAATCAGTCCATGCTTGATCAATGTGTTGGCTAACACTTTCTGGCATATGTAAATTGATGCCTATACCTATTACAAGCTGACAAGGACCTTGTGGTTGGCCGTCAAGTTCAACTAATACGCCCGCTAATTTTTCACGGTTTAAGTAGATATCATTTGGCCACTTAAGCTCTACATCTAATTGATATAAGGCTTTAAGCATATCGTAAACAGCAAGCCCAACAGCAATAGATACCCCCATAGCAGCTTGCAAACCATCATCCAAACGCCAAAAGTAACTAAAGTATAAGTTTGCGCCAAATGGAGATTGCCAAACGCGCCCACGGCGCCCTCTCCCCGCTTGCTGCATTTCTGCAACTAATACGCTGCCAGATGGCAGTGATACTTCTGTTTGCAAACGGCGCATTAACTCACTGTTGGTTGAGTCAATAATAGGCTGCACTTCAACATCCGCGGTGCTGCCACCTAACTCATTATAATGCTGACCAATTTTATCTTTGTTCAGTAAGCCTGCACTATTATTTAGGCAATACCCTTTACCCGTAACCTTAAATATATCGAGCCCCATCTCCTGCAAAGAGTGAATATGTTTACCCACTGCTGCACGGCTAATACCGAGCTGCTCGCCCAATTGCTGACCAGAAATAAAACCACCGGTATTTAGAGCTTGTAAAATAGCGAGCTTATTTCCATCTGGTGCTTTCATGATGAAGCTCCCAATTCAATGTGGCATTCATGTTCGGCATTGATCAGGCGTACTTCGTGCTGTAAAGCAATCTGATATTTATGCCAAACCTGTTGTTGTACATGCTTTACCATGGCAATTAAGTCACCACCTGTACTATTACCGTGGTTTACTAGCACTAACGCTTGCTGCTGATGCACTTCAATACCTGCGACCTTAAAGCCTTTTAACCCGGCTTGCTCAATCAACCACCCCGCCGCAACTTTATGATGCTCAGCATCCACAAAGTAATGAGGTAGCTCTGGGTACTGTTTTAAAAGTAACGCAAGTTGCTCATTCCTGATCACTGGGTTTTTGAAAAAACTGCCTGCATTTGCAAGTTCACTGGGGTTTGGTAGTTTGCTGTTTCTGGTTGTGATGATTTGCTCAAATACCTGCTGTGGAGAGGGTTCTGAAAGCAGTTGCAATGGTCCATAACTAAGCACTGGCTGCCATTTCTTAGGTAACAGCAACCCTACTTGGGTGATCACCGCTTGATTTTTCAGTGCATGCTTGAAGATAGAGTCACGATACCCAAATTGGCATTCGCCTTTAGTTAAGCGCTTTATGGTTTTGGTGGCAATATCAAAGTAGTCGACATAACTCACAAACTTTTCAAGCTCTACACCGTAAGCACCTATATTTTGCACTGGTGCAGCACCAACAGTCCCAGGTATTAAAGCAAGGTTTTCAAGCCCAGGCATATCATTAGCAATAGTCATAGCAACTAATTGGTGCCAGTTTTCTCCGGCTGCAATGTGCAATAAAAAGCCATCGCTTTGCTGCTCGATATCTATGCCCTTCGTATTCATGTGGATCACAGAACCTTGGTAGTCAGATAAAAACACCGTATTACTGCCTTCACCTAAAATACAAAATGGCCCAGAAAAGTCTGTGCTTAAAAGCTGATTCACTTCATCAATTTGATAAAAATGCTGGCATTGGCTTGGCAAAGAAAAGGTATGAAAAGATTGCAGGGACTGAGCCACAAAACGCCTCAAAGGTTACCGGTAACTAATCGCATTAGTGTAACCTATCGTCGCAAAATACGCATTAGATTGTAAAAATCACTCAACCCACTGCACTAATCATGTTATAAAACGGGCTCTTTTTCATTTCCGTTCCAGGGTTATTATGAAGTTTAAACCATTACTTTTAAGTCTTGCTATGGCCGGTGCTTGCTCTCAAGCAACTGCAGATGCAATCAGCCAGCACACTTACGCAAACTTAGATGACGTAACAACCACTCACCTACTACTAGATTTAGATGTTGATTTTGATGACAAACAACTAGAAGGTTTTGTTGAGCACACGCTAGATTGGCACAATGCAACAAGCAAAACACTGGTGCTTGATACTCGCGATTTAGATATCGACAAAGTAATGTATCAAGATCAAAAAGGCAGCTGGCACAAAGCTGACTTCACCCTTGCTGCACGTGATGACGTGAAGGGCTCAAAATTAACAATTAAATTTAAAAGCCAAGCAGTTAAAGCACGTATTTACTACAACAGCCGCCCAGAAGCTTCAGGTTTACAGTGGTTAACGCCAGAGCAAACAGCCAGTAAATCACACCCATTTATGTACAGCCAATCACAAGCAATTCATGCTCGTAGTTGGATCCCAGTACAAGATACGCCAGCAATGCGTGTAACCTACTCGGCACGTATTCACACTCCTAAAGACATTCGTGCGGTGATGAGTGCTGATAACAAAGATGCACTTTATAAGGACGGCGATTACCTATTTAATATGCCACAACCAATTTCGCCATACTTAATCGCAATTGGTGCAGGTAATTTAGAATTCAAAGCCATGTCTAAGCAAACGGGTATCTTTGCTGAGCCAACAATTTTAGATGCATCAGTTGCTGAGTTTAACGACACACAAGCGATGATCGATAAAACTAACGCGATGTATGGCGAATACGCATGGGGTCGTTATGACTTATTAATGCTACCGCCAAGCTTCCCATTTGGTGGCATGGAAAACCCACGTTTATCATTCATCACACCAACGGTTGTTGCTGGCGATAAAAGCTTAGTAAACCTAATTGCTCACGAGCTTGCTCACTCTTGGTCTGGTAACTTAGTAACCAATGCGACTTGGGAAGATTTATGGCTAAATGAAGGTTTCACGTCTTACGTTGAAAACCGCATTATGGAAGAAGTGTTTGGCCGTGACCGTGCCGTTATGGAGCAAGCGCTTGATGCTGCCGGCTTACGTGCATTACTTAAAACTCTACCAGCACCAGATACGCGTCTTAACTTAAAACTTAATGGCCGCGATCCTGATGATGCATTTAGCTCAGTACCTTACACTAAAGGTCAGCTTTTCTTAATCTATCTAGAAAACAAATTTGGCCGTGATAAGTTTGACCCATTCGTAAAAGCTTACTTTGACCAATTTGCGTTTAAGTCTCTTACAACAGCGCAATTTGTTACTTACTTAAAAGCTAACTTGATCGACAAATACCCAGGCGTTGTGAGCATGGATAAAGTTAATGAGTGGATCTTTGAGCCTGGTTTACCAAGCGATGCTCCTAACCCAACGTCTGATGCCTTCGATAAAGTTGATTCTGTAACCAAAACTTGGTTAAACGGTGAGATCAGTGCAGCCCAGTTACCAACAGCGGATTGGTCAGTTCACGAGTGGCTACACTTTTTGAATAACCTACCTCGCGATTTAAGCATCGAAAAAATGACTGAGCTTGATAATCAATTCAACCTAACACAGTCAACTAATGCGGAGCGTGCTTTCGCATGGTTTATGCTAGCGGTAGGTAATGGTTATCAACCAATTTACCCAGCGCTTGATGAACACCTATCAGGCATCGGTCGTCGTAAATTAATTGTGCCACTCTATAAAGCACTTATTAAAAACGGTAAAAAAGACTGGGCGCATGATGTGTACTTAAAAGCACGTCCGGGTTACCACCCACTTGCACAAGGTACTGTTGACGACTTATTTGCAAAGTAAGTCATCAAACACAAAAAAGGCGCTGCAATCAGCGCCTTTTTTAATTATTTTATTAGTTACTTACTTTTTGTAAGAACGCACGGCGCTCTTCAGGGCTTGCTTGTTGCCACCAAAACTCAAGCATCGCAGCCGCACTTGGCGTATTTTTCAAACCCGCTTGTCCGCCGGGTACTTTTGCAGGCAATGTGACAGGGACTGCTGTCGCAGGCTTGTTGCTTGTACTTGTAGCTGCAACTGGGGTACTGGCTACAGCTTGTGCAGGCGCGCTAGCTGCACGATAGCTAACTACCGATAGCGGCACAGCAAGTTCACTGCCCTTGGCTTTTAAGCTTACTTGCGGTGATTCAGCAAACACTTCTGCAGCAACAGCATTACTGGCACGATTAAACACTAGGTCATAGTCTTTGCCACTCTCTACCGTAAGCTCAACCCAAAATGGCTCTGACTCAACAACTTGATGGTCATCATAACCTTGCTCGTAAAGATCGGTATATTTCATCTTCACTTGGTACGTACCAGGAGCAAGCTCAACATCGTCAACACGACTGAAAAACGACTGTTCAATTAGGCGCTCTCCAACTTGTAAGGGTACAAACTCTTCGGGAAAGTGAATAGTCTCAGCTACACTGCTGAAACTATTAAATAGCATTAACGCACTACTCAGTAATACTAACTTACGCATGTTCACTCCTTGGTTGTTCAACTTGCGGCAGTTTCAGTTTGACACTGCAAATAAAGTTTGTCATTAGTGGGCGGTCATTTAACCACATTTATAAGAGAGCTAAGTATGAGCCAAGAGACTATTTTTACAAAGATTATTAACCGAGAGATCCCAGCTGATATTGTTTATGAGGACGATCTATCTTTAGCTTTTAAAGATATTAACCCACAAGCCCCTTTTCATGTGCTGATCATCCCAAAAACGCCAATAGCGACGATTAATGATGTTACGGAAGAAAACTCAGCTTTAGTCGGTCACTTATATGTAGTTGCTGCAAAACTCGCTAAACAATTTGGCTTTAGTGAAGACGGATTTCGCGTCGTAATGAACTGTAATGACCACGGCGGACAAACTGTGTACCATATACACCTACACATGTTAGCAGGTAAAGAAATGGGCTGGCCTCCATATCAGGACAAGAAAAAAACAGCAATCTAATACTTTGATATGTAAACAAGTGTAAAAAGTAGCACAAACATATTGTTTTTGGCTATAATAAATATATATCAGTTAGTTAACATATTGCGATTAGTTAACTAACTGTAATTTTTGACACAAAACAGACACAAACTGTACTTTTCCTGCACAACTCTCAGAAATTTCTAATACGAAAGGGGTGGATTGCGTGATAGGATTTAACTGTCAACTTTATTCAAGAGTGTATATATATGAGTAGTTCAGCCTTTTTATTATTAGATCCAGAGCCAATTAACACTATTGGCATTAACGTATTAGAGCCATTGTTAAAAACACAAGGACTAGCAGTGACATCTGGTACTGATATCTCTGAAGTACCAGAAGGAACACGCTTGTTATTTATTGAAACGTCAAGCACAGATCCGTGGGGCAAGTTAAAAGAGCAGCTAGTTAATTTACGATTAAAATGCGATATCGTGCTGTTTAACCTAGATGAAAATCCTGAACTTGCAAACCGTGCTCTATTAAGTGGTATTCGTGGTGTGTTTTACACAACAGATAATGCAGATGTGTTAATGAAAGGCATTCGTTTATTACTTGAAGATCAACTATGGTATCGCCGCGACATCATGTGTAATGCATTAAATCGTATGTTGCAGTTCAATAAAGACGCACTCCACAAATTGACAGATGGTGACATCGAACCGGTTAAACTTACTAAACGTGAAAAAGCAATTATCTCACTAATGAGTAAAGGTTCGAAGAATAAAGAAATTGCTGAAGACTTAAGCATCAGCCCACATACAGTTAAAACTCACTTATATAGTGCATTTAGAAAAACTAAATGTCGTAACCGTATCGAGCTATTGTCTTGGGCACAGCAGAATATTCCAGACGAAATTCGCTAAACTAAACATCCTACAAGTTAAAACAGACGCAGCCGCGTCTGTTTTTGTTTCTGGTTGCTAAACACTGTAATTGACTTTATGCTCAAACTGATTGCAAAACACCGGAAATACAATGCTCGACTCAGCCACTTTATATTATGCCAGTGCTGCCATGATGGCAGTAATGACTCTTCTTAATTACCTTACATGGCGAACCAATAATAATACTCCGGGCACCTTACTCTATATTTTCTATCCTCTAGTGATGTTTGCATCGGTAATGAGTTTTGCACTGCATGGTCATATCAATAATATTGCCAGTGTTGCTATCGCGAACACCTTACTCTTTAGTGCTTCCATTATTCATGTACTCGCGATTTGCCAATTTTTAAATGCCAAATGCGTTGGTTTTAAAACCTTTGTTGCGATAACGGTGGTGCTCGCGATTACCATGATTTACCTTGCCACTGATAGCGCAGAATTACGTAGTCGAATTTTGGTTTCTGATCTTCAGCATATAGTTGAAGCTTTGTTTTTACTGGCATTATTTATTCGAAATGGCCGTAAAAGTTACCCTAATGGCAGTATTGTCTACATTTTAATTCTCAGCATTATTCTGGCTATATTTACAGGCCGAACCTTAATGATGGGAGATGTCACAACAGCAAGCTTATTGTCAGCGGATTGGTTTAGTATCACTTTATTTATTAATGGTGTTATTGCGCCGATGTTTTATGCAACTGGTATGGCACTATTATGTAATGAACGCCGCGAACAAAACCTCAATCAGTTAGCTGAAAAAGCTCATAAAGACTTAGAAATTCGTGGTTTATTCCTATCAACTATCAGCCATGAAATACGTACGCCGTTAAATGGCATTTTGGGTAGTGCACAGCTAATCATGAACCAGTCGAGTGACCCACGTGACAAACCTTATTGTGAAGCAATAATTAACTCAGCTGAGTCGCTAAACTTACTGGTCGATAAAGTACTCGATTACGCCAGCCTTGATCAGCGTGATGAAGCGCTCTACGAAGAAGACGTCGAGTTTAAAACCTGGCTCAATAACCTGTGCCTTTTACTCAGCCCTTTAGCAGAGCAAAAACATTTAAAGTTTGAACTTATATACAACTTGCCCGATCAAGCATGTTATTACTGCGACCAACAAAAACTCAGACAAGTTATTATTAACTTAGTAGGTAATGCGATTAAATTTACCGACCAAGGTGCAGTCAAAATCCAAGTAAAACTGCTCAATGAAGGGCAATTAGATCACCTTGTTCGTATCAGCGTCATAGATTCTGGGCCTGGTATTGAAGATGAAGAAATTGCATACCTAACAGAACCTTATGTTCAAAGCAGCGCAGGTAAAGAAAAAGGTGGTACAGGCCTTGGCTTAGCAATCACCAGCCGTTTACTGGAAAAGTTAGGCAGCAAGCTCAATATTGAGAGTGAACTTAATAAAGGCAGTACTTTCAGCTTTGATATTCCGCTTGCCATTGGTGAGCTTAGTCTTGTTGAGCAGCGCCACCAATCAAAAGATTATGTTACTGGCCTAGACGTGTTATTAGTTGAAGACCTCGACTTAAACCAAAAAATTGCCATTGAATTTATGGCCGATGACGAGCACAAGATTAAGCTTGCAAAAGATGGTACTAGTGCCATTGAACTAATGCAAAAACATCACTTTGATGTGGTATTACTCGATATGAATTTGCCTGATTTAACAGGCCAAGAAGTGCTAAAAAAGCTAAAAAATATCGACCATTTAAACCAGCGAACCCCGGTGTTAGCGTTCACCGCGAGCCTTAGCCCTGATGAAATAAAAGAATACTTAGCACTTGGTATCAAAGACATTGTTGGCAAACCAATTAAGCAACAAAAACTACGCCAAGCACTTAGTGATTCACAAAGTAATCAAGCAGCAAGCATTGCTGTTGAGCTGCGCGATACACTCTATGATGAAACAGCCGCAGCGACTCTTGTCAGCTCATTCAGTGAAGATGAAGTGTCATCGATTTACAACGAGTTTGTATTGTCAGCCAGAAACAAACTGATCCGCTGCCAACAGCTCGTCGAGGATGATAAAGAGCAGTGCATCAAGCTACTGCACCGCCAAGCCAGCACGGCTTTACAACTAGGCTTTAACCGCTATGGTTTAGAACTTAAGAAAATCGAGCGTAAACTGCTCGACAACAAGCCTTTAAAGGAATCACTAACCGACGCATTAGTCCTATGGCAAGAAAGCCTACAAGCCTACTTAAAGCATGTTAGAAATGAGTTAGCATAGGAGCTCCTAGCTCCTAGCGAGACTAATCCCTATTAGCCTCAAGCAAGCGACATTTGTCATATGCGTAGAAATTCCCCTCTCTCGCATGTCTGAAAGCTCCGAACTCCCCAAATAAATTTGATCCAAATCAACTATTAAATCGCCTTATTTCGCATCAGGAAAATAGCTTGATCTGGATCATATCAGCCGCCCTCAAGCCAGCCTATGATTAACTCATAGACATTAGGAGGCACAACCATGAACGTATTCTTCAGAGATTTTTTTAGCGACCCAGTTTTATTTATGTCATTCGGCATTTTGGCTGTTGTTATCGTTTTATGCCTTTTCTATGTTGGTTTCTTTATTAAGAAAATACACGACGCAGAAGTTCCTAAGTAAGAATTAAGCACGACGCACAAAGCCCCTATCCAATTTATTGTTTAGGGGCTTTTTATTTGCAGCTAGCTAAAATCTTGTAGCGGTTCTCAAAAAGCAAAAACTTGCTACAATAGGCGCTTATTTTGTTTCGAAAGTGTCAGCTATGTTACCTGAGTTTAAGCCTGCGTGGTGGATGCGCAATCGCCATTTACAAACCATAATGCCGCGCTTTTTTCGCCCTTTTCATAATACCCGCTACGACTTATCGACAATCGATACTCCAGATGGTGACTTTTTAGAACTGGCTTGGGCAACACCTCATAACGAGCAAGCACCCCTCGCTATTGTATTGCATGGTTTAGAAGGTAATATAAACAGCTTTTATGCTAAAGGCATGATGAAAAAGCTTAAACAACAAGGCTTTGCTGTTGTATTGATGCATTTTCGAAACTGCTCGCGCGAAGTTAACCGTTTAGCACGTGCTTATCACAGCGGTGAAACAGAAGACCTGCGCTTTTTCATCAACCACCTTAAGAGTAAATTTCCAAAACGTCCGTTATTTGCCGTGGGCTTTTCGTTAGGTGGTAATGTACTGGCAAAGTATTTAGGTGAGCAAGGTACTAAATCGAACTTAACAGGCGCAGCCGTTGTGTCTGCGCCATTTGACTTGTCATCATCTTGTGAAGTAATTCGCAAAAGCTTAGGCAAGATTTATCAAAAGTATTTGCTCGACCGTATGAAAAAGTCGATGCAAAGAAAGCTGCCACAAATCGAACAGCAAATTAGCCTAACGCCAGAAAAACTTATGGCGATTGATGACTTATGGCAATTCGATAATATGCTCACGGCACCATTGCACGGCTTTGCCGGTGCTGAAGATTACTATCAGCAAGCGAGTGCAAAACCATTTTTAAAAAGCATTGCAACACCTACGCTGATTGTGCACGCCAAAGATGACCCGATGTTATCAATAAAAGCCGTGCCAGATAGCTTAGATGTAAGTGAACATGTTACGCTGCGCATCTCAGAACAAGGAGGCCATGTCGGATTTATTAGCGGTAAAAACCCTTTTAAGCCCGAATATTGGCTTGAACGAATTGTTCCTGAGTATTTTCAACAATTAGTTAAAAAAGAGCAGTTATGATCATTCCCCACGAACGCCTCGATAAAGAGACTCTGTATAATTTAATCGAAAGTTATGTTTTACGTGAAGGCACTGATTACGGCGAACAAGAATTTAGCATTGAAAGCAAAGTAGCGCAGGTTCATCAACAGCTTAAAAATGGTGAAGCCATGGTGTTTTTTTCTGAGTTACATGAGTCAGTTACGATTATATCCAAAGCTGAATTCGTTGCTCTACAAGCAGATCCAGAGTACCAAGCGTCGTTTAACGACTAAACTTGTAAGTTACACTGTAACCCTTCACAATGGCTTTTTAACTTAAAGAGCCATTAAAAAATGAAAAAACTAAGCTCACTGGTTGCCGCAGTTTCTTTGGCCTTAATTGGTCAAGCAAATGCAGATCAGGTTACTGCATCAGATAAAGCCATTAAACTGGCAAAAGACACTATTTTAATCGATACCCATATCGATGTGCCTTACCGTATTCATAACAAGTGGGCTGACGTAACCAAAGCTACAAGCGACGGTGACTTTGATTATCCGCGTGCTGTGCAAGGTGGTTTGAACGCTCCTTTCATGTCAATTTACATTCCTGCAAACCTAGAATTTGAAGGCAAAGGTAAAAGCTATCAATTAGCAAATCAGCTAATCGATTCTATGGAAGCGATTGTGCAACGCGCACCAAGTAAATTCGCTATTGCTGACTCAACTGCCGATATTAAAGAGCAATTTAAACAAGGCAAAATGTCGATTGCTATGGGCATGGAAAACGGCTCACCTATCGAAGGCGACATTAAAAACCTTAAGCATTTTTATGAGCGTGGCGTGCGTTACATCACGCTAGCTCACTCACAGAGCAACCACATTTCTGATTCATCTTATGACATCCGTCGTAAGTGGAAAGGCCTGAGCCCGTTCGGTAAAGAGCTAGTAAAAGAAATGAACAACATTGGTATGCTGGTTGATGTATCGCATATTTCTGATGATGCGTTTTACCAAGTGATGGAAATCTCGAAAGTACCCGTGATTGCTTCACACTCGTCACTGCGTAAATACACCCCTGGCTTTGAGCGTAATATGAATGACGACATGCTGTTAGCTCTTAAAAAGAATGGTGGTGTTATTCAAATTAACTTCGGTTCAAGCTTTGTTACAGCAAAAGCAGGCTCTTGGTACGATCAACTTAAATCTGCAAAGGCTGAAAAGAAAAAAGACGGTACTAAGCTAAGCAAAGATTTTGATGCTGCTTATCGCGCTAAAAACCCGTTTCCATTTGCAAGCTTAGAACAAGTACTTGATCACATTGACCATGTAGTTGAGCTAATTGGCATCGATTATGTGGGTATTGGCTCAGATTACGATGGTGTAGGCGACTCTCTACCTACTGGCTTAAAAGATGTATCTAGCTATCCTAACCTTGTGCAAGGTCTAATGGACCGTGGTTATAGTGATAAAGACATCAAAAAGATTTTAAGTGGCAATATGCTACGTGTATGGCAACAAGCTGAAGCATACGCAAAAGCCCATTAATCGACACAAACTCCATTTAAAAGCGCAGCTAACTAGCTGCGCTTTTTGTTTTTATCATTATAAGTAATTGATAATACAAATAGCTTGTTTTAATCTGCTGATATTACAAAGCAACTTGGATGATGTGATATGTCAACTTGGCAAGGGAATACTGCGCTGGCATTTGCAAGCATTGCACTTGGCTTATCAATTTATAGCTATACAAAAGTAAACTCGACTGACAAGCCTGTAGTTATTCAGCAAGCAAAACCTAACTTAAAAAAGTTAACCATTCCAGAGCAAGACAGAGAAAATCTAGTTGCCTTACATGGCTATATTTTAGATCTCGAAACACGCATTCACGAGCTTGAAAATCAAGCGCCAACAATTGATCCTGAGCGACTTGCCTCATTAGTTAAACAAGCAATGGAACAGCAAGAAAAAGAGCGACGAGTCGAAATTGAGAGAAGAAATCCAGCGCTTGGCTGGCTAAGTAATTTACCTGATGACTACCGCGAACGCATCAAAGCAGACCCACAATATGCCGACAGCTCAATAAATGAAGCTCTTGCCACCTTACTCAATTTAAGTAAGTCCGAAAATGAGCGCTTAGCAGCCTACGGGCAACTAAAAATGACCCTAAGCATGCTCAGACGCGACTTGGACGACAGCCAAGCAAATGCAGTAATCGATGCCATGATAAGCATTAGCGAATACACCAATGACCCTAAGATTCGTGTCAGTACTTTAGAGAATTTATCTCGCCAAAATAACGTATCGCCTAAGCTCGCTGAGCATTTTCAAAAGCTGTTACAAACTGACGATAATGATTATGTTCGCAATATTTCTGCCACAGCCCTCATTGGCCAGTTTTTCCGCGCCACAAGAGATGGCAACAATAGTTATGCCAGTGATTTAGCAGAACGAATTACCACTCTTGAAAATAGTAGCAATACAAAAGTTGCCGAAATCATGGCTGAAAACCTAAAAGGCCCACGGTTAAGAGAAGAGCTAGATAAAGCGTTGGGGAAATGATTGAAGGTGCTAGGTGCTAGGTGCTAGGTGCTAGGACAAACTAAATCCAGTTTAACCTGAAGTAACTATTAACTTGTTTTCTTGCACTGAAATGAAAGCCCCTTCTCGATCTAATCTGACGTCTGACAGCTGAAAGCTTCCAGCTATTTTTTATAACAAAAAGCCCCAGCAGATGCCGGGGCTTTTTAGTAAGGAAACTTAATTAAAAATTAAGCTTTCTTTGGACGCTCAACAACGTCTACTAAAGTCCAAGACTTAGTCTTAGAAATAGGAGCACACTCAGAAATAGTAACTACGTCACCAGTTTGAGCTGTGTTGTTTTCGTCATGTACGTGTAGTTTAGTCGTACGTTTGATGAATTTTCCATATACTGGATGCTTCACGTAACGTGCGATAGCAACAGTGAAAGATTTATCCATCTTGTCGCTGATTACACGGCCTTGAAGAGTACGGATTTTATCGCTCATTATTGACCTGCCTTCTGGTTAATAACTGTTTTTACACGCGCGATATCGCGACGTACTGTTCTTAGCGTGTGTGTCTGAGCTAACTGACCAGTGCTTGCTTGCATGCGCAGGTTGAACTGCTCACGAAGAAGTCCTAGAAGTTCAGCATTTAGCTCTTCTACGCTTTTGTCTTTTAGTTCGCTAGCTTTCATTACATCACCGTCCGAGTTACGAAAGTTGTTGTGAATGGTAATTTACGCGCTGCAAGGTTAAATGCTTCACGAGCAAGCTCTTCAGAAACACCTTCCATTTCGTAAAGTACTTTACCAGGTTGAATTTCAGCAACCCAATATTCAACAGAACCTTTACCTTTACCCATACGAACTTCTAATGGTTTGTTCGTAATTGGCTTATCTGGGAATACACGAATCCAGATTTTACCTTGACGCTTTACGTGACGTGTCATAGCACGACGAGCTGCTTCGATTTGACGAGCAGTCATACGGCCACGGCCAGTAGCTTTCAAACCGAAAGTACCGAAGCTTACTTTGTTACCGTTTTGCGCTAAACCGCGGTTGCGGCCTTTGTGCATTTTACGGAATTTTGTACGTTTTGGCTGTAACATTACTCGCTACCTCTACTTAGCACTTTTTTTGGCTTTCTTTGGCGCGCGTTTAGCTGGCTTCTCTTGCTCTTGTACTAGTGGTAAACCACCAATAACTTCGCCTTTGAAGATCCAAACTTTAACACCAATGATACCATAAGTGGTTAAGGCTTCAGAAGTTGCGTAGTCGATATCAGCACGAAGAGTATGTAGAGGTACACGACCTTCACGATACCATTCTGAACGTGCGATCTCAGCACCGCCAAGACGACCGCTAACTTCAACTTTGATACCCTTTGCACCAATGCGCATTGCATTTTGTACCGAACGCTTCATAGCGCGACGGAACATAACACGACGCTCTAGCTGTGACGCAATACCGTCAGCTACTAGTTGTGCATCAAGTTCAGGCTTACGAACTTCAGCGATATTAATCTGAGCCGGAACACCTGCAATCTTAGTTACTGCTTGACGTAGTTTTTCAACGTCTTCGCCTTTTTTACCGATAACAACACCAGGACGAGCTGTGTGAATTGTTACACGGATAGATTTAGCTGGACGCTCGATAACGATTTTAGACACAGAAGCCGCTTTTAATTCCTTAGTAAGGAAAGTACGTACTTTGTGATCGCCAAAAAGCTGATCAGAGAAATCTTTTGAATTCGCGTACCAGGTAGAAACCCAAGGTTTAGAGATACCTAGGCGAATACCAGTAGGATGAACTTTTTGTCCCATTACTTATACTCCTAGCTATCTGAAACCACAACAGTGATGTGGCTTGTACGCTTAAGGATGCGGTCTGCGCGTCCTTTAGCACGTGGCATAATACGCTTCATTGTTGGACCATCGTCCACAAAGATCGTAGTTACACGAAGCTCATCAATGTCAGCACCTTCGTTATGCTCTGCGTTAGCAATAGCAGACTCAAGTACTTTTTTAACTAATACAGCCGCTTTTTTAGGGCTGTACGCCAGGATTTCTAGAGCGCGATCAACCGGAAGTCCGCGGATCTGATCTGCAACTAGACGTGCTTTTTGCGCCGAACCAGAGGCGAATTTATGTTTAGCTAATGCTTGCATTTATCATTCCCCTCTTAACGTTTCTTCGCTTTCTTATCCGCAGCGTGACCGCGGTAAGTACGAGTTGGTGCAAATTCACCTAGTTTGTGACCGATCATTTCGTCTGTGATGAACACAGGAACGTGCTGACGACCATTATGGACAGCGATGGTCAATCCGATCATGTTAGGTATGATCATTGAACGACGGCTCCAAGTTTTAATTGGCTTCTTGTCACCGCTTTCCAACGCTTTCTCTACCTTCTTCAGCAAGTGTAGGTCAATAAAAGGACCTTTCTTGAGAGAACGTGGCATGGCTATTCCTCAACTATTATTTAGTACGACGACGTACGATAAATTTATCAGTACGCTTGTTCTTACGTGTCTTAGCACCTTTAGTCGGCTTACCCCATGGAGACACAGGATGACGACCACCAGATGTACGACCTTCACCACCACCGTGCGGGTGATCTACCGGGTTCATGGCAACACCACGAACTGTCGGACGGATACCACGCCAGCGATTTGCACCAGCTTTACCTAGTGAACGAAGCATATGCTCAGCATTGCCTACTTCACCAAGTGTTGCGCGACAGTCAGCTGGAACTTTACGAACTTCGCCAGAACGAAGACGTAGAGTTACGTATTGACCTTCACGAGCAAGGATTTGAACGTATGCACCAGCAGAACGTGCGATTTGCGCGCCTTTACCTGGTTTTAATTCTACGTTGTGAACAGTCGAACCTACAGGCATGTTACGCATTGGTAACGTGTTACCAGCTTTGATTGGTGCATCAATACCAGATTGGATTGAATCACCAGCTTTTAAGCCTTTAGGTGCAATAATGTAACGACGCTCACCGTCTGCATATAATACAAGAGCGATGTTTGCGCTACGGTTTGGATCATACTCTAGACGCTCAACAACAGCTGGAATGCCATCTTTAGTGCGTTTAAAGTCGATTACACGGTAATGATGCTTATGACCACCACCGATGTGACGAACCGTGATACGACCTTTGTTATTACGACCACCAGACTTAGAGTTTTTCTCTAGTAGTGGTGCGTAAGGTTTACCCTTATGTAGATCTGGGTTAACCACTTTAACCAGGTGACGACGACCCGCAGAAGTTGGTTTACACTTTTGAAGTGCCATAATTCTAACTCCCCTTATTACTCGGCGCCGCCGACAAAGTCTAGCTCGCTACCTTCTTTAAGAGTAACGTAAGCTTTCTTCCAGTCTGAACGACGACCGAAACGCATGCCAGTACGTTTTGTTTTACCCTTAACGTTTAGTGTGCGAACACCAGTTACTTCTACTTCAAAAAGCTTTTCTGCTGCAGCTTTGATTTCAGCTTTAGTTGCATCAGAAGCTACTTTGAAAACAATCGTGTTGTTCTCTTCAGCAGCGATAGTGCTTTTTTCAGAGATGTGTGGAGCAAGGATCACTTTTAAAAGACGTTCTTCACGGATCATGCTAGCGCCTCCTCAAGTTGCTTAACAGCAGCAGCTGTAATAAGTACCTTATCGAAAGCGATTAGGCTTACAGGATCGATACCAGCTACATCACGCGTGTCAACCTTGTATAGGTTACGTGCCGATAAGAAAAGATTCTCATCTACTTCTTCAGTCACGATTAGAACATCTTTAAGCTCAAGTTCTTTAAGCTTAGAAACTAGTTCTTTAGTTTTTGGTGCTTCAAGACCAAACTGCTCAACAACGATTAAACGCTCTTGACGAACTAATTCAGATAAGATGCTTTTGATCGCACCGCGGTACATTTTACGGTTTACTTTTTGGCTGTGATCTTGTGGTTTAGCTGCGAAGCTAACGCCACCTGAACGCCAAATTGGGCTACGAATTGTACCAGCACGTGCACGGCCAGTACCTTTTTGAGACCATGGTTTTTTACCACCACCGCTTACTTCAGAACGTGTCTTCTGAGCACGAGTACCTTGACGAGCACCTGCTGCGTAAGCAACAACTACTTGGTGTACTAATGCTTCGTTAAACTCACGTCCAAAAGTAGCTTCAGAAACTTCAAGAGCGCCAGAAGCGTCTTTAATTGCTAATTCCATCACTAAATCTCCAGGACTTATGCTTTAACAGCTGGTTTAACGATAACGTCACCGCCGATAGCGCCAGGTACTGCACCTTTAACTAAAAGCAAGTTACGCTCAGCGTCAACGCGAACTAGTTCTAAGTTTTGAGTCGTTACACGCTCAGCACCCATGTGACCGGCCATTTTCTTACCTTTAAACACCTTACCAGGTGATTGGTTTTGACCGATTGAACCAGGAGCACGGTGAGATAGAGAGTTACCGTGAGTAGCGTCTTGCATGCTGAAGTTCCAGCGCTTAACACCACCTTGGAAACCTTTACCTTTAGAAGTACCGGTTACGTCAACTTTGTTGATTTCGTTGAATAATTCAACAGTAAGCTCAGCGCCTACTTCAAAATCGCCTTCACCACCATTTAGGCGGAATTCCCACAGACCGCGACCCGCTTCAACACCAGCTTTAGCGAAGTGACCCGCTGCTGCTTTGTTTACACGGCTTGCTTTTTTAGTGCCTGCGGTTACTTGAAGCGCGTTATAACCGTCAGTTGCTTCAGATTTGATCTGAGCAATGCGGTTAGGTGTCGCTTCGATAACTGTCACAGGGATAGATACACCATCTTCAGTGAAGATACGTGTCATACCCACTTTACGACCGACTAGACCTAATGCCATTTTCCTAAAACCTCTCTAATCTTCCGATTAACCCAGGCTGATTTGAACATCAACACCAGCAGCAAGATCTAAACGCATTAGAGCGTCAACAGTCTTGTCAGTTGGTTCTACGATGTCGATCAGACGTTTATGGGTGCGGATTTCGTACTGATCACGCGCGTCTTTGTTAACGTGCGGTGAAGTTAGTACAGTAAAACGTTCAAAGCGTGTAGGTAGTGGGATTGGACCACGTACTTGTGCGCCAGTGCGTTTCGCAGTTTCCACGATTTCCGCCGTTGATTGGTCAATCAAACGGTGGTCAAAAGCTTTTAGGCGAATACGAATGCGTTGATTTGACATTCTTAAACCTCAATATAAAGAGCATTTAAAAAGAGCATAAAAAAACGACCGAAACAATCTTAATAACTAAGATGTCGGCTGCTTTCTTATATCTACGATGAATTCCAAATCGGAATTCCTGTTTATTAGCTTGAAATCCAAGCTTAATCTTTCCTTCCAAGTTCCCGAGGGAATTTTGAAAGCCTGCGTATTATAGATAGATTGGTGATAAATGCAACAACTATTTTGAAAATCTCAAAGGTCTAAATTAAATTTTGTTTAATTTTCGAACTTTATCAATAACATTAGCGTCTTTAAATTATACTTGTGCGAGTAAAGAGGCTAGAAAATCGCTTTTAAATGGTCAGTCCAGTTAATAATTGTTATTCTATGCCGCTTATTTTTGACCAGACTCGGTCTATTTAATATCTACTAATAACTTTGGTGAGTTGATGCGTATCATTAATCGTTGTTTAAATTTCATTTCTGCCGGTATGAACCGCTTGTTTGTAAAAAGTAAGGTGTTGCCAGAGAATCCGATTGAACAATACAACCTAAACCCAGCCAACCCTACTTTTTATATTGTTAGGCTAAATGCACGCTCTGATTTAGCTGCACTGGCAAGGGTATGTAAAAAATACGGCTTACCTAACCCGACCGAAGAGCAGTTATTAGGTAATGCAGAACTTGATCGCTTTATCGGTATTCAAAACCCACCACCGCTATTTGGTAATAAAAGCAAACCAAGCAATGCCCTGCA
Source organism: Pseudoalteromonas sp. P1-26 (assembly GCF_001401795.1). Lineage (NCBI taxonomy): Bacteria > Pseudomonadati > Pseudomonadota > Gammaproteobacteria > Alteromonadales > Pseudoalteromonadaceae > Pseudoalteromonas > Pseudoalteromonas sp. P1-26. The sequence goes on from NZ_LKDX01000026.1 coordinate 19,261, forward strand.
GCAAGGCAAACAAATTATTGACCACCTGATGCAATCAGGTGAGAAAAACGTCCAAGTGATCCCGGTGACGATTTTATGGGGTCGTAATCCGGGTAAAGAAAAGCCAGGTTTAGGTACTTTGGTGTCTCATTCATTAACACCTAGCTGGTTTCGTAAATTCTTTGTGTTGCTATTTTCTGGGCGCGATAACTTTATTCGCTTTAGTCAGCCGCTCGATTTATCGTTATTGGTCAATGAAAAAGCTGAGGTTGATGAGCTACCGCATAAACTATTACGTGTAGCCCGCGTGCACTTTCGTCGTCAAAAATTGGCAGCGACAGGCCCGAAAATGCCATCACGTGAGCAGCTATTTAATTCGCTACTTGCCTCACCAACAATAAAAAAAGCAATTCAAATAGAAGCGAAAGAAAAAAACATCAGCCAAGAGCAAGCTCGCCAAAATGCGCTGAAGCTACTTGATGAGATTGCCGCCAATTATAGCGATGCCACCATTCGTGTTGCAGACCGTATTTTAACTTGGCTGTGGAATAAGCTTTATAATGGGATTGATATTAAGTTTTCTGAGCAGGTGCATGAGCTTACAGATAAAGGCCACGAAATTATCTATATGCCATGTCACCGATCGCATATGGATTACTTATTGCTGACCTATTCTATTTACCATTTAGGGTTAGTTCCGCCACATATCGCTGCGGGTATTAACTTAAACTTCTTCCCGGCAGGAGGGATTTTCCGTCGCAGTGGTGCTTTCTTTATTCGCCGCTCATTCGCGGGCAATAAATTGTATTCGTCAGTATTTAAAGAGTACCTGAGCCAGTTATTTATCAAAGGCTATTCAGTAAAGTTTTACACTGAAGGTGGTCGTAGCCGTACTGGTCGGTTGTTACCGCCAAAAACAGGTATGCTCGCCATGACATTACAAGCCATGTTACGTGGCATAGACCGCCCTATTTCAATTGTGCCTGTATACATTGGTTATGAGCACGTAATGGAAATTAATACTTACTTAAAAGAGCTTGCCGGTAACGATAAAAAAGGTGAGTCGGTATTAGGTATCTTTAAGGCAATTAAAAACCTTAAAAACTATGGTCGTGGTTATTTAAACTTTGGCGACCCTATATCGATAAACCAATATCTCAATGATCAACAACCTGATTGGCGAGAGTCGATTCACCCAACTGATGTTCAGAAACCACAATGGCTTGGACCACAAGTCGCTAACCTCGCTGATAAGGTAATGGTTAATATTAATAGCGCCGCTGCACTCAATGCAGTGAATCTACTTGCGATGATATTACTGGTAAATGATAAACACGCGCTAAGTAAACCTAAGCTGATTGCTCAGCTTGAGTTTTATTTACATTTACAACGTAGCGCAAGCTACAGTGAAAAGGTGACCACACCAGACGAAAGCGCCGAGCAGCTATTAGAGCATGCACTTAAACTTAATAAGTTTGATGTGATCAGTGACGAGTTTGGCGAAATTATCGCGATTAACGATAAAGAAAAAACACTGTTCAACTACTACCGTAATAACGTGTTGCACTTATTTGCAGTACCGAGCTTATTGGCGCTGCATTTATTCAAAGCACATCAAACTACCATGGCTGATTGCCAAGCCTTGATTGCACGTTTTTACCCGTTGTTTGCCAAAGAGTGGTTCTTGCATGAGTTAGATGAAAACTACATTACTCGCGTACTCGCAAGCTTCGTTGATCAAGACCTGATTGAAATTGATGGCGATAATATCAAGATCACTAACAGCAACGACTGCTTAGCGAAACTCGAAATGCTCGGTCGTGCCCTAAGCTTAACACTACAACGCTACGCTATCGTGGTTGGTTTTATTCAAACTAGCAGTGGTATTGAGCGTGAAGAACTTGAACATGAAAGCCAAGTGTTAGCAGAGCGCTTAGGCACCTTGCACGGCATTAAAACCCCTGAGTTCTTCGACAAAAAAGTACTTATTGGTTTTATTTCAAGCTTGCGAGAGCAAAAGCTAATTACCGAAACAGAGCAAGGCTTAACGGGCAGCAATGAGCTGTGTGAAGTGTATTTATATCTTAAAGCATTGCTGCCAGCACGGGTCTGGCAGTCAATTGACGATATAGTGCAAAGCCAAGCTCAGCACATAAAAGATTAACGCTGACGCATGACCCCTTCTTGGATCGTTGAGGCAACCAAATTGCCTTGACGGTCAAAGAACTGACCTCGCACCAAACCACGACCAGAGCTCGCACTTGGGCTATCAATCGAATATAAAATCCAATCGTCTAGTCTAAACGGGCGGTGAAACCACATTGCATGGTCAATCGTTGCAACCTGCATATTCGGCTGCATAAAAGATACGCCGTGCGGCTGTAATGCAGTTGGTAAAAACTCAAAGTCAGATGCGTACGCAAGTAAGTAATTATGAATGCGCTGATCGTCAGGCATCTCACCATTAGCTTTAAACCAAATATGCTTAACGGGCTCCATTACTTGTGGTTTGAATGGGTTATGAAAGGTCACAGGACGCATTTCAATTGGCACTTCACGGATGAACTTATTTCGAATTGGTTCAGGAATAAGCTCTGCATTTGCTTGGTAAAATTCAAGCGATGACTTTAGTTCTTCAGGCTGTGGTACATCAGGCATCTGCGCTTGGTGTGATAAGCCTTCTTCTTCACCTTGGAAAGAAGCGGTCATGTAAAAAATCGGCTTACCATATTGAATTGCTTTTACACGGCGAGTACTAAAACTTTTACCATCACGGATATTCTCTACATCATAGACAATCGGCTTTGCAGCATCACCTGGGCGCAAAAAGTAAGAGTGTAAAGAGTGAACAATACGCCCTTGTGGTAATGTTTCTTTTGCGGCAGATAGAGCTTGGCCCATTACTTGGCCACCGAATACAGCTCTAAATCCTAAATCTTGGCTTTGCCCGCGATACAAGCCTTGCTCAATCTCTTCTAACGACATTAATGACAGTAGGTCATCTAATACTTGGCTCATTTATTTATCCTCAATCCCGACAAGCGTTTAATGATACTATAGACTAATTGGAAGTAAATCTTTGTAAGAGCACCTCATTATGGCTTATTGGCTTTTTAAAACCGAACCCGATGCATTTTCAATTGATGATCTAAAAAACGCACCTGAGCAAACCTCTATGTGGGATGGCGTGCGTAATTATCAAGCCCGCAACTTTCTGCGCGATGGTATCAAGCAAGGTGACTTGGTAATGATTTATCATTCAAGTTGTAAACAGGTGGGTGTTGCAGGTATCGCTACGGTGACTCGCGAAGCTTATGCCGACCCAACACAGTTTGATTTAAATAGCGATTACTACGATGCTAAAGCAACTGCTGATAACCCGCGCTGGTTTGTAGTCGATGTGCAATACCAATCACACCTTAAAAAGCTAGTTAGCCTGCAGGCGATTAAAGCCAATGAGTCAATTACCGAAATCGCCCTTAAAAAAGGCGGCCGATTATCAGTAATGCCTGTAACTGAACATGACTGGCAACAGATCATCGCAATGAGCGAGGGCTAAGCATATAAACTAGCGGCCATTTTTAATGAGCTGCTATTTTTGCTATAATTTCGCCCCTTTATTTTAGAGGTACTAAGGGGGGTGTATGAAATTTTTGTATTGGTTAGAGGAATGGACCAATCTTCCCCGTGATGAGCAACAAAGCCTTGTGCCTATGACTGGCGGTGATTTGCTCGGCGATGTTTATGTGAAATACCATATCATTGATGCCAATAAGCCCCTGCTAATTACCTTCTCTCCTGCAGGAACCAATTATCAAGAACATGATATTACTGATGATTTTTCGCCTTGGGCTTATAAGCTCGCGAAAAAGCAAGATGTGAATATTATCGCCTTTCAACATTTAGGCATTAGCAACTGGTTTAGGCACCGTAATCTGTTGTTTTTTATTGAACAGCTAGCACCACTGATTAGTGGATTTAAAGAGCGGTTAGGTTATGGATTGAGTCGAGGAGGCTTTGCCGTTGGCGCCTTTGCCAATCTATTAAAGCTAGACAAGGTTTTACTCTTTCACCCAGTTAGCACAAAAAACAAAGAAAAAGCGCCATGGGATGATCGTTCAAGTACCGACATCGCGCAAAAATTTGATTGGAACGGTGACTACCACGATTTAGATTTAGGCCATGCAAAGGGTTATATTATTTACGACCCAACGAATCGCATCGACCGAGCTCATGCTAAACGTTACCCACAACTAACCCACTTACGCGTGTTTGGTATGGGCCATAGTGTTCATGCAACATATTTAAATAAGTTTGGTTTTTATAAAGATGTTGCTGTTGATTTTATTAGCCACCAGCAAGTTGATATAGCCCAATTCCGCCAGCAAACCAAAACGCTGCGCTTTAAAGAAGATTATTATCGTCGTCTAAATAAGGCAAACAAGAGTTCGCCACATCGTTTAGCCTTACTGAGCACCGCGCATACAATTTTAGCTGAAGAAAAAGCCGAGCACATGCAAGAGCAAAAAGATGCGATTGATGTGCAACCGCTGATTGATGTTGCAATCAAACACCAAGATGAGCACCCAAACGATGCAATAAAGGTCTTAGAAGTAGCGCAGCAACTCTCACCCGATGATCCTGTGATAGACCATAAACTAAAACAGTTGAAATGATACAGCTGCTGTCAGCTTGAGGTAAGTTAACCCTTAGGTTTTACTTTACGGTGTTTTTTGACCCGCCCGTGTTTAGGGATGATTGTTAAATACATTACTAAAGCTAACCACGAAAAGAAGATGATACCGATTAACCAAGCATTCTTTTCGTGGCCTTGAGTGCGTTTACTATTGAGCACAATGACCACAGGTAAAATGTAGGCACTGAGTACAATAATTAAAAACACAACTTCGTTCATAAATACCAATTCGCTTAATTAAAAGTATTATTGCGGATTGGTACTATACCAACGCAGACCAATCAACTTCGTCACTCAAAACACGCTCCGCAGCAATATAATGCAAAATATCTCCCTCACTTACTACATAATCAAGTGGCGGGTTTAAGTCCATATTTTTTGCACTCAAATTATGTGCTACACCCAGCAGTATAGCATCGTGACTATATTTAAAGTGATGAAACAGCTTGCCAAACTCCATTGCTTGCACGCCTTTTGGAATTGGTAAACTAAATTGAGTATCCCCATGTAGTGTCGATAACAGCTCTTCTTGCACACGGCTTGAACCTGGGTCTTGCATTGAACGCACTAATATCTCGGCTGACTTAGCACTGCTACATTCTACATTGTGGCAATGCTCATGTAGCATTTCGATTTTAGTTTCATCAGTAAAGTGCGCGCTAATGTGGCACTGTTCATTGACCAACTTGCTAATACGCAGGGCTGTTGTAAACGTTTGGTCATCGTCTTGGCCATCAATAATAATTTTGTCGGCGCGATCAATGGCAATTCTTTTCAACTCATCTAAGTCAGTAAAGCTACTTAGACGAGCAAAATCAACCATAGGATTTGCTAAAAACGGATGTTCCATTTGCTCAGTAACCGCCAATAAAATACGACGATCTAAGCGTTTATGATCGGCCAAGATATAGTCAACCATCTTTTTAGTACGTGTATCATGCCAACCAAAAATAATAATGTGATTGTTTATATGTGCGAAGCTTTTATCACCCGTCATAGCGCGCCTAATTAAATAAGTTACTGTTTGCCCTGTTTTTCCTAACAGAACGCCAAATAATGCTAAACCAAAAGGTATTTGCAGTAATGCGACAATCCAACGGCCAAGCTCAGTGCTCGCGCTAAAATCGCCATAGCCAACTGTAGATGTAGTTACTACATAATAATAAAAATAAGTACTAAGTGGTGTGAGCGCTTGCTCTCCTGCAAGCATAAGCAGCCACCAAATAAGTAGCATATGCAAAAGCGTAGTAAATACCACAGCCTGCCAACTTACTTGATCAATGTGACTGCGAATAAGTACCACTAAACGATTAAATATATGATGCATAATCCTTGCGATTTATAGTGGAAGAAATTATCGATACGGTACTGTAATGCTTGCTCTTTGGCAACTGATGGAAAATTACTAATGCATGTCGATGAAAAATGATAGTAGACTATACTATCTCTGTATTAGGTGTTTAGGGTGAAATATGTCAGGTGTTCTTGCTTCCGTCGATAAGCGTACGCAACTGGTCGGTGAAAACCGCTTAGAGCTTTTACTATTTTACCTACACAGTCGCCACTTATTCGCTCTCAATGTGTTTAAAGTTAAAGAAGTGGTGAAGTTACCGCAAATTAGCAAAATTCCCCACGCCCACCCTAAAGTTTCTGGGGTTGTAAATATTCGTGGCGAATCAATTCCGGTGATTGATTTGCGCAAAGCGATAAACATGCCTGAAGCTAAACACATCGAAGATACAAACCTCGTTATCACTGAATACAATCGTACCGTGCAAGGCTTTTTAATTGGTAAAGTTGATCAAATCATCAATATGACATGGTCAGATATTATGCCGCCACCAACTGCAATTGGTAAAAATCATTACCTAACAGCCTTAACTAAAGTAAAACGCGATGGCCAAGAGCAGCTGGTTGAAATTATCGATGTAGAAAAAGTGCTCGCCGAAATCGTTGAGTACGAAGTTCAAATATCTGAAGACATTCTAGATAAAAGCATCGTGAACGAGTTTGCAGGCCGCAAAATTCTTCACGCCGATGATTCGCCAACTGCTCGTAAGCAAGTAAGCGATACCTTGTCGCAACTTGGCATCGAAATCATACCTGCTCGTAACGGACTTGAAGCACTCGAAATGCTAAAAGGCTGGGCTGATCAAGGCAAAGATGTTGAGAAAGAGCTACTCATGGTGATCACCGATGCTGAAATGCCAGCAATGGATGGCTACCGTTTAACACACGAAATTCGTAACGACAGCCGAATGAAGAACCTACATATTGTGCTTAATACATCTTTGAGTGGTAGCTTTAACCAAGCTTTAGTTGAGAAGGTTGGCTGTAATGCCTTCTTATCAAAGTTCCAGCCAATACTATTAGTAGAAGAAGTTCAAGCCCGCTTAAAAGCCGTGCTAGAGCAAGATTCACAGTAAGCGCATTTAGCATCAGTTTTTAAAGGCATAAGCTAAAGCAACGACGTCGCAATTTGCCAATCATCGTTAATCATGATTTATTGGCATTATCGATTCCACGACAACAATAAAAACTATGCTAAATCGCGTTGCTAAACCATTCACTAAACTAGTAGAGCGTTATCTACCCGACCCGTTTGTATTTGTTATATTACTCACCTTGCTGAGCTTTATCGTTGCGAGCCTCTTTACGCCGTCAACGCCCACGCAAGTGCTCGCGGCTTGGGGTGGTGGATTTTGGAACCTATTACAATTTGCCATGCAAATGCTGCTAGTGCTGCTAACGGGCTACATGCTAGCGAGCACCCCGGTAATGCGCAGTATACTCAACAAACTCGCGACTCTTGCCAACAGCCCTGCTAAAGCGATCATACTCGTTACACTCGTGTCTTTATTAGCAAGCTGGCTAAATTGGGGCTTTGGTTTAGTGATTGGCGCTTTGTTCGCCAAAGCAATTGCGAAACATACCCGCGTTGATTACCGTTTGTTAGTGGCCAGTGCCTATTCGGGTTTTATTGTTTGGCATGGCGGCTTAGCCGGTTCAGTGCCGCTGACAATCGCAACCGATGGCCACTTTGCAGAGCAAAGTATTGGGGTAATAGGCACCGAAAACACGATTTTTTCGGCATTTAATATCGCTATTGTTGTGGGCTTGTTTATCGTCATGCCGCTGGTAAATCGCTATATGTTGCCGAGCGAAAAAGACAGTGTGTATGTTGACCCTGCAAAGCTTGAAGATGAATCACAGCAAGCAGATACGCCTACCCGCCCTGCTGAAGTAATAGAGCATAGTCGTTTGCTTGGTATGGGGGTAGGTGCCTTTGGTCTTGCCTATTTATTCTATTATTTTGTGCTAAACGGAGGCGGCTTAAACTTAAATAGCGTGATCGCAATTTTCTTATTTAGCGCAATTTTACTGCATCAAACACCGCATAATTTACTTAGTAGCTTACAGCAAGCAATCCCTAGTGGCGCTGGCATTGTGATTCAATTTCCATTTTATGCGGGGATCATGGCCATTATGGTAAAAACGGGACTTGCTCAACAAATATCGGAAGGATTTATTGCCATTGCAACAGCCGAAACACTGCCTTTTTGGAGTTTTTTAAGTGCAGGGTTTGTGAATATTTTTGTGCCATCAGGTGGCGGCCAATGGGCAGTGCAAGCGCCAATTGTCATTCCTGCAGCACAAACACTTGGCGCAGATATGCCACGGGTGGCTATGGCTGTCGCATGGGGCGATGCTTGGACTAACCTTATTCAGCCGTTCTGGGCACTCCCCGTACTTGCTATTGCCGGCTTAAAAGCCAAAGACATCATGGGCTTTTGTCTTGTGCAGCTGATCATCACCGGCGTGTTTATATCGTTAATGCTGAGTTTTTATCCTTAAAAGCTTTATAAACATCACCTATTAGAGAGGGGCAAAAGCTCATAGCGAGAGTCCCTCTTCAAAACGGTTTGTTTACCAAAGGTAACCAAAACTCAAATTCGGTCTGCAATCACCGCCGAATCAGTGCTTCATTCTACCAAAACAACAGTCTATCACTTAAAGTTAGAATCTCTGCTCTCGCTTCTTTTATCTCTTTTTAAAACAAAACAAACGATCTTATAAACAACGAAGTACACTAAAATGAACGCAGATATATCGATAAAATAATCTACCAAGCTACTACTTTTTGAAATAGAAAAATCAAAAGTAAAAAAAGCAACTCTGGTTATGATGTAAGTGATAAAGAAAATTAATAAAAATTGTTTCATAAACAGAACTTTCAATAGCTAATAGTAGAGCAAACTCATCTAGTCATTTCAGCATAAAAATAAGCGCGTAATAAAAGCTACTCACTTAAGCATGTAATAGTTACTAACCAGGTTACTATTCTTTAAATGATATTTAGATAAGGAGAACATTACTCCTTATCTAAAAAATAACTCAATCATCAGTTTCTGTTGGTACAGGCAAGTGTGGCATGCCAAACCCAGGCCTATCTTTCCTTTCAAAGTCTCCTTCATTAACTGTTGTATTCGATAGCACTCCACCAATAACCAGTTCAATTTCAATTGTGGTTAATTCACGCATAATATACTCTCCATGTATTCGCATTTTTTTGCCGGATTGTTAATAGGTTAGGCCGTTTTCCGACAAAATTTAACGTGCCTAGCCTTTGCTTTAGTAGCTTGTAAAATACAAGCTACTAAAATCACATTCGATTACGCAGTTTCATTTTGAGCTACTGTACTTGTTAAAGCTCCACCTTGTAACTCAAACACTTTATCAGCCATATTGATAGTCTCTTGCCTGTGAGCAATCATTATTCGCGTCATCTCTAGGTGCTTAATTTGCTCACTGATTTTTGCTTCGTTCTCTTGATCTAAATGACTCGTTGCTTCATCCAAAAATAGGACGCAGGGAGATTGGTACAGCGCTCTGGCAAGTAATAACCGTTGAAGTTGTCCGCCGGATAAATTAGAACCCATATCGCCCACTAATGAATTATAACCCATAGTCATTTTAGTAATATCACTATGAATTGCTGCATGGCGAGCGCACTGTTCTATTTTTAAGTAATTAGGTTGTGGATCAAAGAAACTAATATTATCGGCGATTGAGCCAGCTAATAGCGTGTCATCTTGCATTACTGCGGCTATTTGTTTGCGGTAATTTTTAAGGCCAAGTTGGGTAATATCCATGCCATCAAGTAACACTTTGCCTGATGTGGGTTGTAATAAACCCAACATAATTTTCATTAACGTCGTTTTACCCGCGCCAGATGGGCCAGTAATAGCAATAGACTCGCCTGAATTTAGCGTTAAATTTATATCTTTTAAAATAGGTGCTTGGTCATCGCTATAACTAAAACTGATATTTTTAAGGCTAAGCTGACCTTTCACTTTATTGTCGTTACTCCCTTTGTAGGCCAAGTCACCATCGCGATTCGCTTCTTGCTTAGTAAGCGCAATATCAGCGATACGGTCAAGGTGTAAGCGCATCATTTTAAATTGAATAATTTGCTCGATGAAATTTGCAAAGCGACTTGTTAGCTGATTTTTATAGGCTATAAATGCCAACACCATACCGACAGATAAGCTATTACTCATAACCAAAAGTGCAGCAAGGTAAATAACCACTACATTCTCAAGACCAAACAGTAGTTTATTAAAAGACTCAAAACTAATATTTAATCGTCCTAAACGTATTTCACTATTTATTACTTCAGCATAACGGTTTTGCCAAATACCTTGGCGCTGCGCTTCATTACCAAACAATTTAATTGTTTGCATACCACGAATGTTTTCTAAAAAGTTTGATTGCTCTTTAGCGGAGTTTTGAATCATTTCTTCTGTGGCTTGATGCAGTGGTCGATACAACACTAAGCGTACAAGCGTATAAAGGGTAATTGCGCCTACAACAACAGCTGTCAACTTAAGTGAATAAATCAACATCATAATCAATACGGTGATAGCCATAACGCCATCAACAAATGTTTCTACAAACCCTGTGGTTATACGCTCACGTATTTGTGCTAGTGAGCCAAAACGGGAAACAATATCGCCAATGTGGCGGGATTCAAAGTAGTTCATTGGAAGACGCAGTAAATGACGTAATAGATTAACCCCCATTTGCATGTTTAGCAGACTCGAAAGCCTTAAAATCAACCAACTCCGCACTGCATTAGTAATAACTGAAATGATCGCAATGAATGCAAAGCCTAGCGCAAGCACTGTGAGCAAAGACTCATCAAAGCTCACCAGCACTTCATCCACGACCCACTGCATATAATAGGGTGTCATCAGTGCAAATAGCTGTAAAACTAACGACAGCGCAACTAATTTAATTAAGCCAGTTTTTAGACCAGTAACAGCACTCCAAAGCTGACTAAACCTCATTCGTGCCTGTTCTTGTTTAGCTTCAAACTTACTGGTTGGCGTGAGCTCCAAACAAATACCGGTAAAGTGCTTACTAAACTCATCACTATTTAAATTGCGTTTACCTACAGCAGGGTCGTTTATGGCAAGCTTAGCCTTTGCACCTTTACCTGAAACTTTGGTCAATACCACAAAGTGATTCATATCCCAATGTAAAATACACGGCGTTTGTAATTTATGCGCCTCTTCAAGCGGGCACTGTAACGCACGACTCGCTAATCCTAAGCTATCCCCCAGCTCAATTAGCTGCTGTAAATTCATCCCCTTTAGGTTAGCCGAAAAGCGCTTTCGCATTGCAGGCATATCAAGCTTGTGACCGTGAGAGCATGCCACCATGGCCATAGAGGCGAGACCACATTCAGCTATTTCGGATTGGATAATTACAGGTACTCTTTTTGAGAGAGAAAATGTTATAAATCCATTTACAGAGTTCATAGTAACCTCAGTCAAAATACTGTTTATTAATCAAGCTCATTTTTTGAGAAGATAACCTCTGAGTCTAACCCCTGCACAACTCGCATTACTATCCCAGACACACCTAAAGTACAAATAACAATCCAAAAATCAATTAATTCCAAACTTCCATTAAGATTTATTCTTAACATAATAAAATTCCCTCCCATGAAAAAAACTAATGAGATAAAAACATATAATGCCCATTTTTTATTTTTGTATATCCCCGTTAGAATAGCTAAAGAAAAACCGAGAACTACAGTAAAGAAAGCTAATTCACCGTAAGAAATTACAGCATCACGAAGCAATAAATTAACGTCTCTTATAATTACATATGTAGACCCCAAAACTATTAGAAAACACATTGCAAATATTGATACTATTGCAGACAATTTCATTTTCAAAAAAAGAAGGGAATTACTTCCCTTCTATCCCTTTCGTTTTATTTCTCAGAAGCATTATGGTAAATGGCTGCTATACCGCCCACTATTGCACCAAAGCCAGCCCCAATTCCAAGAGCAGTAGCTAAACCACCAGCAGTGATAGACGAGCTAGCATATAAGCCAGCAATGATCACTGGTAAGGGACCACCATTTACTTCTTGTATTTCATTATTGGTTAATTCTCTCATTTTATTTTCCTTACTTTCTAAGCGCATTATAGGTTCCTATACCACTTATAATTGCAGCAAAACACGCTACCTCCCCGTATACCGCTATAGCAACAAATAGAGGTAATGGTCCCCCACTAACTTCTTTAATTTCATTTACATTTAATTCGCGCATATCTATGCTCCAAATTTGTATAGCTGATTATTTATATCTATACTCAGCAAATGTTGATTATTTATTTTGCAATATAAAAATATAGGCAAAATAGGTTGTTAATAGGCTAGCTTTAGCTGCTCGCTAAAGTTAACTAAAGCTGGCCGCTTTTTTAGTAATTTGCATTTAGCAAACCACCAAAACTTTCAAATTTAATTGACTTAACTCACACGCCCTTTGAGGCTGTACAGTGGCTCTAGTAACCACTCAATTAATGTGCGCTGTTCTAACATTATGTCTGCCTCAAACAACATGCCGCTTTTTAACTCAAAGGCCTTTCCATACGCAGACATTTGCTGCTGACTTAAGGTAGCCCTAAGTCGATATACTGGCTCTTGCAATGTAATAGGTAACCGCACTTCGTTTGGTGTAATAAGTGCCTTATCAATACGGCTAATTGTGCTATTGATAAAACCAAAGCGTTGATATGGAAAGGCATCAAAACGTAACCTAGTTTCGTTGCCTATTTCTACAAACCCTGCGGAGCGCGTTGGTAATAGTAATTCAGCAACTAACTCAGAACCCTCAGGTATAATATGCAGTAAAAGCTTTGCTTGGCTTAACACCTCTCCTTCGACTACTTGGATGCCTGTAACAACACCATTATTGCTAGCCGTAATTGTGTAGCTATAGTTGCTTTTTAACTGCGATAGTTGGTTTTGTGTATCTGAAATTTCTCGTTTTAAGTTACTGATGCGAAGTGCATATTGTTGTGGAACGTTAGCAAGATTAAAGCGTAATTGACTCAGTTGATTATTTTGCTGCATCAGTATTCGAGCTAAGTTTTGCTTTTCTTGCTTAACATCGAGTAAAGCTTGTTGTTGCTGCTCACGTTCTATATTCGATAAATAGCCACTCTTATTAAGCTGGTTGAAATTAGCTTGTTGACTTTGCAATAGGTCAAGCTTTTCATCTGCGAGTGTTAATTGACTTTGTAGTGCAAGCTTTTCTTCATTTAAAAGCGTTTGCTGTGCTTCAAGGTTTAGTATTTCTTGTTTTTGCAACACTTTCGTTTGCATAACCTCATGATTCAAAAGTTTAATTTGCTCTGTTAATTGTTCAACTAACTGTGAACTGAGATCTAAACCTTGACTATCATTTTGCTGAACAACAATTGAAGCAAGTGCTTGTCCTTTAATGACAGAGTCACCTTCTTTTACATGAAGTTTTTCAATTGTTCCGCCTTGATTAGCAAAACTTTGAATGACGCCTTTACTAGGCATGAGAAAACCACGTACGGTTTCTTTGCGGGAATATTCTGCTGTAAAAAGAAATACTATAACCGCAGCAGCAACTGAGCTTAGGGTTGCAACAGTTAATTTAATCGATAATGGTTGCGCTAAAGTGATTACGCCAGTTAAACGTTCACTTTGTTGTGCAATCGCTTCCTTTCTAAACAAGCTCATAACAAAATCCTTTTGCTATATCTCTTGAATTTAAAATTAGCGGGACATTCTAATTTCTGTAAATCAGAATTTTCCTAAAAATAAAACAAAGCACAAATTAAAGGTTTAATTACTAAAATAAAGTGGAAAATTAATTAAAATACATTAATTAAATTTAAGCACCAAGCTGAATATAACTTAGTGCTTAAATATTAATTAACTTGCTAAAATCTTCATTGGCAAGCTGAGGATTGGGCTTTCTGAGTCAGCAAAGTGCATCATCACAGCAACGTGACCTGCAACAACCAGTGCGTACATTACCGCTGAAAAACCTTGTCCATAAGTATCGAGAGGGATGAGGTGTGAGTAGTGACGTCCGCGCCACTCAAAGATAATCTCAAGTGCCCCTACAAATAAGAAAAACACCAGTAGCATCAAGCCGAAGGTATAGCTTAACCACAGGCCAAATAACACGCCTAATAAGCACACACTAAGGCCTATCCATGAACGCATCGAAAAACTGATGCTTTTAAGTACATGGCCGCCATCTAAGGGCAGAATAGGTAACAAGTTAAATAGGTTTAACAGTGCACTAAGTACCGCCACACCTGCGAATATTTCCATTTCGGTGGCGTAGTAAAGCACTACTCCCAGCACTGAGGTAATTAAGCCAAAAGCGGGCCCCATGAGTGAGATCACCACATCTTGCCATCGCGTGGTAATTTTATCATCAGAAACAGCCAAACCACCGACAAAGGGAATAAGGTAAATACCTTTAGTTTTAATGCCAAAATATTTCATAGCGCGCACATGACCATATTCATGCACCACCAAGCAAGCAATTAGCATCAAGGCAAACTCGATTGAGAATAACCACGCATAGCCTGCCACCGAAGCACCCGCTAAAGCCGCTTTGACGACTTTTGCACTTTTGAATAATTTAAAGCCCAGTGCCAGCAAACCAATAATGCCGCGTTTTGGTTCAGCTTCTTGTAACTCAGGTAAAGCAAGTTGGCTCACCTGCTGCTGGTTAACAAAGATTGCTAAGCTTTTTTCCTGCACTTTACTAGTATCAAGGCCAATACGCTGCCCCTGAAAATCAAACTCATAAAGTTCTGACTCTGGATTATCGAAGGCAATTGCTTGTTGTTGATGAAAAAGCTGAATTAACTGTGAGCCGTTTAAATGCAAAATAAAGGTTTCGTCTGCGAGGCTCAGCTGAAGTCTGACCATAGTTCTTATAAATACGAATAAAAAGTGCGGCTATTATACTTAGGCCTTACAAAATTACGAATTTCCTTTAGGTACAAGGAGGTATACTTTTCGCACCACAAAACAAGCAAAAAACATGACGAAACACCGTTTATCTACTACTTTTAACTATAGCGTTCTTGTTCATGGAGTGAATATGGTGAAGTCAAATAGACACATTCTCGTAGTGGATGACTCAAAAGCCATCCTGATTGTTATGCATGCCATTTTGAATGAGCTTGAGGTTCCGCACATCACAACCTGCCTAAGTGCAGAAGAAGCTTTAGAAAAAATTAAAAAAGCACCTCGATTCTTTGATGCTATTTTTACCGACCTCAATATGCCAGATATGGATGGTATGGAGCTTATTCGTCACTTAGGCGCTATGAAATACCAAGGTGCAATTGCCATTATTTCTGAGATGGATCCTAAAGTTATAGACCTTGCAGCAGACCTTGCTCGTAAACATAACGCTCACTTAATTGGTAACGTCACTAAACCAGTGCAACTCAATCAAGTGTATTTACTACTGCAAAAGCTTGAGCACTTTGCTATTCATGTTGAGCGTACAAAAACCCCTATTTCTGAGTCACTGCTACTACATGCCATCAGTCATAATGAAATTATTCCGTTTTATCAACCTAAGATAAATCGCCACGATAATCGGGTTGAAAGTATTGAGGTGCTTGCCCGTATCAACACAAGCCAAGCAGATGAAATTATCTTACCGGAGCGCTTCATTTGTATCGCTGAAGACCTAGATTTAATAAACCTTATTACTTTTCAATTGTTTGAAAAAGCCACTAACGATTTTGCAGAAATCAAAGAGCAGTTTGATCCTAACTTAAAACTGGCGTTTAACTTATCTCCTTCGCAGCTCGAGGACTTAAGCTGCCCAGATAAACTGGCTTTAATACTGCACCTTAACAACCTAACACCCAGTGAAGTTATTTTAGAAATTACCGAACAGTATGCTCTACGCAGCACTGCACAACTCGAAACACTCAACCGTTTACGAATGCGCGGTTTTGGTATTTCTCTTGATGATTTTGGTACAGGATTTACCAATGTTCAGCAGCTAAAAACACTACCGTTTACCGAAATTAAGATCGATCGCACCTTGATTAGCAATATTGAAACCGATCAGTTTTCCCAAGTGATTGTTAGCAGCTTGGTGAATATAGCGATACAAGAAGATCTTGCTATTGTGGCCGAAGGCATTGAACGCGTGGAAGAGCTTGAATACCTCGACCGCTACAAAGAGTTTATTTTAATGCAGGGCTTTTTGCTGTGCCGCCCGAAAGCCAAAGAAGACTTTTTAAATTGGTCACTTTCATGGCGGCAAATGGTAAAAACTGCAGCAGGACATCGCCGCTAAGGTTTACGCTTATCATCACTGACAATGGTATTACTTGATGCTAAACGTTGTCGCCAACGCTGTTTGGCGACTTTTTGCATATTGGCTGATTGATCATGTTCATCAACAATTTCGAGCCCCATTAATGCTTCAATTAAATCTTCAAGAGTGACAATACCTTGTACATCACCATATTCATCCACGACTAAACAAATATGCGTGCGCTCAGATAGTAAGGTTTCGAGTAAGGTCGGCACATGCAAGGTTTCTGGTACGGTGTAAATAGGCTTAACAAGCTTGCTAATTTTATAGTCTTCACCCAGACGGTGATAAGCCAGCATAATGTCATTTTTATGCACAAAACCAATAATATCATCACCATTTTTGTCATAAACCAATACTCTAGAGAACGAAGAAGAACCATGCTCCGCCAAGTATTGGTTTACGGTTAAATCTTTATGTACTTTAAAAAGCACCGTACGTGGTGTCATTAAGGTATCGAGTTTGGCATGACGAAAATGCAGCAAGCTGCGTATGATTTCAGATTCATCTTGCCCAAGCGCTCCAGACTCAGTACCAATATCAGCCATGGCTTCAATTTCTTGGCGAATATAGTAGGCTTCATCATAATTACGCCCTAAAAAGCGCGTTAGAATATCAGCAAACCATACGAAAGGTTTTAGAATAAACACCAACCAAATTAGGCTCACACTAACAATGGGTGTTAATCCTCGCCAATAATTAGCCCCTAATGTTTTAGGGATAATTTCAGAGAGCACTAGTACCAATAGCGTCATAATTGCAGAAGCAACACCAACCGCAGCATCAGAGAACACCACTGCAGCTTGTGCGCCAACGCCAGCGGCACCTGCTGTGTGCGCTATGGTATTTAACGTGAGTATTGCAGCTAAAGGTTGGTCTATATTGTCTTTAAGCTTACCAACACGTTTTGCTAACTGCGGTTGCTGCTTTCTGAGCATGGCAACATAACTGGGCGTAATACTTAACAGTACCGCCTCCATCACTGAGCACAAAAACGAAACCGCAATGGCAACAAACATATAAACAAGTAACAATGTCACTGTAAGCCCTCTTAAAAAGTTAACCTGCTCACCATAGCAATTGAAAACCACAAGCTCAAACCCGACTGCAATCTAACGCAGAGCACTTTTTGGGTAATTTGCAGCGTGCTATATTGGTTTAAATTACCTTCAACAGGCGAAACTATGACACTTTCAACTACTTGGCTAAGCCAATCAGCCAAGCTAAAAACAACATTCAGTGCATTAGCGTTATGTGCGTTAAGTAATACAGCGATGGCCGATGTCATTGATAAATCAGCGGTGCAATTTATTGGCCCTCTTGGCGAAGATATGCAACTTAAGCCATATCAAACGGATCATCGCGATGCCATTATTGCTAACCTATTACCTAGCTTGCAAAAAAGCACCGATAGCATACGCGTTTTTGGTAATGAGCTTGACTGGCAATCATTCGACAAAGTGAGCGCGCTAACACTTGGTGGTTTGCAAGCACTCAAATTTACCGCCTCGACAGAGCGTTTTAGCCAAGGCTCATTAACACTTAAAGGCATTGAAAACGCGCAGCTATTTATTGATGGTGAAAAGCAAACAGAAAAAAATAAAAGCTATGAGCTAGCTTTAAGCCAAGGCGATCATCAGTTTGTTATCATCACTGAGCAAGTAGCCAACTGGAATGAGGTTGAGCTTGATTTTACGGCTAAGTCAGAACTAGATGCTGTGCAATTTAGTGCTAAACAACAACACGGTTTGTCTGCTAAGCAATTATTTGATGCGCCAACAGTCAGTTATATTTCAATGGCACCAAATGGCGATTACTTCATTACTAGCCAACGTCATTACGAAGATGCAAGCGCTAATCAAGCGCAATATGTTACTGAACTTAAAGACGAAAAAAACAATACACTTTATCGCTTTGAGTCAGCCCAACCAAGTAACATTACTTGGAGCCCAGATAGCAAAAGTTTAGTGTATTTATTAAATGGCGAGCTTAAGCGTTTAAACCTAAAAACCATGCAACTTAGCGTCATTGCTAAAAACCTCTCTGGGGCAAATGGCTTTCAGTTTTTTGATAACAACAGCTTAATTTTTAGTTGGTCAAAGTCTCCAACAGATAATGGCAAGCTCACTAAGCATTACCAAGGCCTGCAAGACCGTTGGTCTTATGCTCGTACTACATCGCAAGTCTATTTACTCGATATATCAACAGGTCTAAGCAAAACCTTAAGCCAAGGACCACTTAGCCATTCACTTGAAGATTTTGACGCTAAAAGCGGTCACGTCTTAATGAGCCGCTCAGCACAAGCTATGCAACTCTCACCACAGCCAGCAACAGAACTTGTTGAGCTAAACTTAGCTTCATCGGCTCTTACGGTACTTGGTCAATACAAAACATTTAATCAGGCTAAATATACTGACGACGGAATTTATGTCACTGCCGGACCAGATTTTAATAATGGCTTAGGTCGTAATCTTCCTGAAGGGATGCTTGCTAATAACTATGATGGTCAACTTTATTTACTCAGCCGTGACGGTAAAAAAGCAACCGCTTTAAGTAAAGAGTTTAACCCGGCTATCGGGCAGTTAAACGTACTTAAAAACGGTGATGCACTGATTAAAGTTACCGAGCAAGATACTGTACAACTTTATCAATTCGACTTAAGCAAAAAGCGTTTTAATAAAGTGAATACGGGCTTTGATGTTGTTGAGCAAGTTAGCTATTCACACGAACGTACCCCGCGCATTTTGGTTACCGGTACCACAGCGTCAACACCTCAGCAGTTAAAGCAACTAAGCTTAGGTAAGAGCCGCGCTAAAACTGTGTGGGACTCTAAGCCAATTGGCTATGAAAATACGCAAGTAGCCTCATTGGAAGAGTTTAACTTTACTAATAAGGATGGCATTGAAATTAAGGGTCGCGTTTATTTACCGCATGATTTAGATAGCAATAAACAATATCCTGCGCTGGTTTATTATTATGGCGGTACATCGCCAGTAACTCGTGGTTTTACCGGTCGCTACCCATTTAACCTTTGGGCTGAGCATGGTTATGTTGTTTACGTTGTACAACCTACTGGCGCAACCGGCTTTGGCCAAGAGTTCTCGGCTAAACACGTCAACGCATGGGGCGAATACACCGCCAACGACATCATCGACGGCACAAAAGCCTTTTTAGATAAATATAGCTTTGTAGATAGTAAGCGTGTAGGTAATTTAGGAGCCTCTTACGGTGGCTTTATGACCATGCTACTCGCAACTAAAACAGATATGTTCAGTGCATCGATTGCTCATGCTGGAATTTCAAATATCACCTCGTACTGGGGCCAAGGTTGGTGGGGTTACTTATACTCAGCTGAGGCATCTAAAAATAGCTACCCGTGGAACAATCCTACACTTTATAGCCAGCACAGCCCGGTGTTTCATGCTGACAAAGTAACAACGCCGCTATTACTCCTTCATGGTGATTCGGATACCAACGTACCAGTTGGTGAAAGCCACAATATGTACACGGCATTAAAGTTATTAGGTAAAGATGTTGACCTGATTGAGTACAAAGGTGCAGATCACCAAATTTTTGCTCGAGATAAACGTTTCGACTGGTGGAATACCATGTTGGCTTATTTCGATAAAAACTTAAAAGATCAGCCACAATGGTGGCAATATCTTTATCCTGAAAAGTAGATTAATCACTTGGCTGAGTACTGTGCGAGTGCTCAGCTTTCACCCTTTTCAACTACAGCTAAGCCATTAAATTGTAAGAAATAGTTACAAACCTCGCCAATACACTTCTCAGCCTTTGCCATACAGTGCTAACATAACAACAAATCAAGTGTGAAATTAAAGCGAATGACTATTCAAGTTTTATTGGTTGAAGACGACGAACTACTCGTTAAACGCATTCTTAATCATTTTAAAGAAACTGAGTTTAATATTGAGGTAGATTCAACGGGGGCCGATGCATTAAGCATTGTGCAATCGCGTGCTTCATCAAAAGAAGCTATTTCTCTAGCCGTTATCGACATTGTGTTACCAAAACGCGATGGGCTTTTGCTTGCCAAAGAACTTAATGCACTAACAGATATTGGTGTTATTGTGCTGTCTAGTCGTGACTCGCAAGCTGACCGTATTGCAGGCCTTGCACAAGGTGCCGATGACTATATTTGCAAGCCGGTTGACTTACTTGAACTTGAACTAAGAATGCGCGCCCTTTTTAAGCGCATAAAAGGCTCTCAGCAAGATGATGAGAGTGAAGAGTTTATTGAATATGCCGACTTTAAACTGCACCCAGATAACCGTACATTAGTGACCCCTAATGGCGAAGAATCTCGTCTTACCGAAGCAGAGCACAAGGTACTTATTTGCCTTATTGCAAATGCAGGTAAAGCGACATCGCGTGAAAAAATTTCCGAAGAAATTGGTCAACCTGACTGGAGCCCAAGCGATCGTACCGTTGATGTACTTATTGGCCGCTTACGTAAAAAATTAAGCGATGAAAAAGACCAAAAACGTATCGTTACCGTTCGAGGCAAAGGTTACATGCTCTCTATTTAGCAAGTTATCTAATACTGCGTTAATTGACTAATTAACCGCTCAAAGGCGCGATAATTCAGCGCCTCTTTTAATTCATTTAAGGTAATTGCTGGCTGTGCTTTCAAGTCGCTAATGGTGCGTGCAACTTTAATAACACGATGATACGAGCGTGGTGACAAAGCCAGTTTTTCGCTGGCTTTTGCTAAAAACTGCAGCTCAGCAGCTGCCAACTCACAATGAATGCTCATTTCTTTATTATTCAAGCGCGCATTCACTTTGCCTTGCCGGTTAAGTTGAATTGCATAAGCTCTTTCAACTCTGGCTCTTACTTGTTCACTGCTTTCTTCTACTTGCGTGCTCTGTAATTGGCTACTGGTGAGTCTCGGCAGCTCAATTTGTAAATCAATCCTATCGATAAATGGTCCAGATACTCGAGATAAATAGCGCAATACTTGATCAGGCGTTGCACGCTTATCAGTATGACTTCCTGTAGGGCTAGGGTTTAATGCGGCGATCAGCTGGAATTGCGATGGAAATTCCATTTGTCGTGCCGCTCGCGATATAGTCACCACGCCCGTTTCCATTGGTTCACGCAGTGAATCGAGCACTTTTCTCTCAAATTCGGGCAACTCGTCTAAAAACAAGACGCCATTATGAGCAAGAGAAATTTCCCCCGGTTTAGGATTCGAAGAGCCACCAACAAGAGCCACAGCAGAGCAAGTATGATGTGGATTTCTGAAGGGTCGCTCACGCCAATTCGATAAATCAACCGATTGACCAATTATCGAATATAACGCGGCAGTGCTAATTGCTTCATCATCCGACATGGTTGGCATAATCGTAGGCATACGTTGGGCAAGCATTGACTTGCCAGTACCTGGAGGGCCAAGAAACAGTAAATTATGGCCACCAGCGGCTGCTATTTCGAGTACCCTTTTGGCGCCAGGTTGGCCTTTCACATCACTTAAATCGAGTAGCGAGTCACGCTGCGACTGCTGCTCTGGATAACAAATATTAAGTGGCAAAGGTTGCTGATTTAATAAGTCATTCCAAACATCTTGTAAGGAGTAAACGGCTTTTCGAGCGACGCCCGAAACAAGGCTTGCGAGATTGTCGTTTTCAGCGGGTAAGAAACAACAGCGACCCTGCTCTTTCGCTCCTAACACCGAAGGTAAAATAGCATTTACCCCTCTTACTTCACCATTTAAAGCTAACTCTCCGTAAAACTCATAACGATGAATATCAGGGCAGTTTATTTGCCCAGAGGCGACTAAAATACCCACAGCAATAGCTAGATCAAAACGGCCACCTTCTTTAGGTAAATCAGCAGGCGCAAGGTTGACGGTTATTCGTTGATCTGGAAAACCAAACTGAGAGTTTTCGAGTGCGCTACGCACTCTATCTTTCGACTCTTTGACTGACGCTTCAGGTAAGCCAACGATATGAAAAGCGGGCAAGCCATTTCCTAAGTGTACTTCAACAATCACTTCAGGGGCTTGTACACCCACTTGTGCACGTGAAAATATTCTAGCTAAAGACACGATCCATGATGTCCCTATCATTCATCCTTAAATTAAGTTTAGTCGGGATATTTAAAAACGTGTAATGTCAGTTGCCATTTCATTGCTGCTAAACGCAGTGACAAGGTCATAAGCATGGCTAATATCATAGCCACTTCGGTCACTAAACCCAGCGAAATACTTAATGTATAAACAATGCCACCAGCGATACAAGCAATTGCATAAAGCTCGCCCTTTAATAGCATCGGCATATTTCCAGCCAGCACATCACGGATAACACCGCCAAAACAGGCTGTTATTACACCCATGATAATCGCGGTGGTGTCTGGCATACCTGCGAGCATGGCTTTTTGTGTGCCCATCACCGCAAAAAATGCCAAACCGAAAGCATCAGCAACTTGCAGCGCATTAAGTGAAATAGAACGCTGCTTATTGATTAATCGAGTGGTGACAAATACAGACAATAAAATAGCCCAGAAATAGCTTTGATCATGTAGCCAAAATACAGGAACATCTAAAATAACGTCGCGTACAGTCCCACCGCCAATAGCAGTGACTGTGGCTAACACAACAACCCCAAAGCCATCCATTTTTTTGTTGTACGCCAGTAGCGTTCCAGAAACTGCAAACACGGCTACGCCGAATAAATCAAACCAATGGTAAAGTTCAGTCATGTTTGTAACTAAAAAGTAATGTTAGTGCCGTTGTAACATAAACTTTTCAATCTTTTAAGCGAAGTTTCGATTACTCGCCTTTTTCGACCAGCTCAATAAACTTTAAACTTTGCATCATAACGTTATCTGCAAGCGTAGAGTCTGAAAAGTAAGATTCCTTCTCAGTTGCTTTACTAGGAGCTGCCAACAAGATGTTATAATCATCTTCTAACTCGACCCATAAGCTTCGTTCTTGAGCATTTAATTGCGCATGTTTTTTACGAACATTGTCGGCTTCATAAAATGCCTCTTGTGCTTTTAAGAATGCATCTTGTGATTCTTCGCTCATATCTTCACTTGAAAACAAGCTATTACTTAAATCACTTATGTCTTCTTGCATTGCATCCATCGTTTGGCACCCACTAAGGGTAAGAAGTAATACTGAGAAATATAACGCTTTCATAAACTAACTCCTCAAAAAAGCCCAGTAGCATTGCTGCTACTGGGCTCAGAAAATTACTGCTTAATTAAACTGCCCGATACAAAAGTGTGTAACTCGGGATCATCATTATCATCGTAGGTTTCAGGTACTTCGAAACCTAGCGTTGCTACACTAAAACCACCTTCAATGGTTGTCACGGGGGTCATAGTCACACCATAGCCATAATTTTGCGTAGCTGTTGGTTCGCTATACATCATCAACGACCCAAGATCTAATGCCCACTCTGCTGAGCGTACTTCACCATCTAACTCAAATGTTGCAGTACCATCATTACTTATAACGACATTAGAGGTTTCTAAACCACTGCCATCATCAGCCATAAAGGTAAATACATGTGAGCCAATAAGATCTGCTTCAGTGAAAGCTGCTTGATCAATAACTCGTGTAACGCGTTCGAAGAGGCCAAAATCATCGCCGTCTTTGAACTGTATAAAGTTACCTTGTGGCTTCACAATAAAGTAAGGGTCAGCAAATTCAATTGGGTCACCATAGGTTTTTACATAGAAATCAACCACTACCTTTTGAGTTTCTGCATCATAGGTGTAGTAACCACCTGATATACCTAACTCATCAAACTCAGTATCATGAGCAAGCTCTAAGAAAGTGCCATCCTCTTTAAATACAGCAATGAAGAAATCTCCATCGTAAGAGCCATATGTATAACCCCCTATTAGCGGGTTTGATTCACTGTAGATTCTACTTAGCGTAATAGTACCCTCACCTTCGATATCGAATGTCAGCGTATCTCCATCAACACTGGCAACAATACTGCCAGCATCATCTATACCGAAACTACCATTGGTATCTTCCGTAATAGTGACATCAAAAGCGCCTGTTGTTTCATCCCAAGTAAAGTCACCAATTTCAAAACCAGGGAATGCGGTGTCATCATCAGGGTCGTCCATTGCTTGAATTTGTAACCATTTTCCATCACGAATAATTACCGCGACATCAGGCTCATCAGCAAGCTGCCAAGCCCCATCCAATGGATGATCCGTTGCAGGACGCTCTACAACAACTTGCTCTTCAGCCATTGCCTTATCAAAGTACCACGCTTGTTTAGCATCTTCAGTACAACTACCTGCTTGCTCATACACGCAAATAGTTAAGAAGTTTCGATCAAAGTCACTCACTTCAGCCTTCATGCTATCAAATAGTAATTTCCCTGACGCTAAACTGTAGTCGTATTGATTGACCACTCCAAGGTAAGTGAAGGTGATTTGATGGCTATACTCAGCCGTCATCTCATCATAAATAGTCGCTATTTTAATGGTTTCTACACCTAGCTCTCTTGGTGAATAAAGTTCAATGTAGTTAGTTGTAATTGGGTAGCCATTATTATCAAAACTTGCGTTTTCTTCTAACCAATAGGGTGCGAATTTGGTTACCCCATACTCATCTGACACAGAGAAGTTACGCAGATGAGATGAATAATCTTCGACACGCTCCGAACCATCATAGTTAAAAAAGCGATATTTACGATACGTAAAGTTTTGACCATTGTTAGTGGCTAATAATCGCTGCGAGAACTCACTGTATACTTGGCAAACTTCCCCTTCAGGACAAATTGGCTGAACACCATTGCTCGTAAAATAGTTATATCTTAAGAACACTCCCTCACTGCTTACTTGCCAAGAACGAAAGTTTTGATTCAGGTTAAAGTTCATTAAACCATCATCATACACATCATAGTGGAGGTCTGTTTGAGGTGAGTTATAGCCTTGGTAAACAGTCCATTTACCCAATAGGTCTGACTTAGTAAATGAAAGCTGATTATCTCTCACCATTAAACCTGTGACTGTACGTGAGCTATCGTCCGCTTTAGCTTCGAGTGATGCCGCAAATTGATAACCCACTTGTACATTTTTAACGAGCCAAATAGCGATGTCATAACTAATAGTTTCTGCATTATTGCTTATAAGCAGTCGATTCCCATCAACTTGCCAAGTCACACTAACAGGCGCGTTATCGTTATCAATGAGCGTTCCTGTTCCACCAGAAAGTAACTCAACACTTACTGCACTACTATATCCACCAAACTCGCTTAGGTTATCAATAACCCAATTACCAATAAGTTCATCAGCTGTCACAGCAAGTGTTTGCTGTTGTTCAATAAGGGTGGCGTTATAGTTCGATTCTGTAGTTCTATATACAACATCTGAACTGGTTATGCGTGTTTCGCTTTTACGGAAAAACTCAACCGTTCTGTTTGCATCGTTTTCAAGAAGAATAGTTAGGTCTAACTCAACTAAGTACTCACAAACATCTAGCTGTTCATCGTTTCCATCAGTAACCACAAAGCAACTCATTAATGCTGGCTCAGCCAAAGTAATTGTGATGTCTTGCTCTTGTTGCGACCAACTAAAGTCAGTATCAACATCCAGTAAACTGACATACCCGGTACCATCATTATTAAACTCAAACTGCCCAACTGAAGTTCGATAATATTGTGGCTGCATTAATAAATAGTTGCCGGTCAGATTATTGATTGTTTGATCAACTAATTCATCATCATCTTTAATCTCTTCTTTTGTAGAGTCAATTAATCCTGGATCTTGGCTTTCAACTGTATTTATAAAGTCATCAATTTGTTCAGCGCTAGATATTAAATCAAGGGTCGAATCGACACCCTCAGGTAGTTCGTAGTCATCATTATCTACAATGATCTTGATTAACGCTGCAAGTAGCAGTTTTTCGTCAGCATCAACAGCGAGTAAAGCTTCATCTAATGCTTGTTCAGAATCGATGTTTGTACCGTCGCGGCTTAAAAGTGCAAACTCTGCAGTACTAACATTAGTAATGTTTACGCCAAAGTTTTCATCTTTGCTTAATGTGCCATCGGCTCCTGCTTGTGAAACAAGCGTTGCGATAGACTTCAGTTGGGATACAAATTCAACGCCCGGATCAATGGAGTTATTACCCAACGCCACCAGCTTAACCAGTTCATCAGCATCTGAGTCATCAACCTCAATGTTTACGCTATAGCGGCCTTGTGCATCAGCGGTAATCTCAAATTGTTCATCACCAATCTGCACCACAATACTTGAGTTGATAATCGGCTCATCGGTTACAATACCGGTGATCGTTACGCTGAGCACTTTACGTTTAAGCTCAATCGTTACTGTTGCTGTGGCGGTTGCACCATCATCATCGGTGACTGTCAGTGAAACAACGACATCTGCATCATCTTCGATTTCAGGCGCGGTGATCGTAAGTGTACTTGTATCGCTGCCGGTAAGTGTTAGATCTGGACCTGATGTTTGCTGCCATGCGTAACTTGCAATTGTGCCATCACTGTCTGTTGCCGTCGCTTGTAGGACTAAATCGCCACCTTCTGTTACGCTGCTATCACTACTAATAGATACCGTGGGATTTTTGTTTGTAGCGACGGGAGGGGTATCATCATCGTCATCACCACCTCCACCGCCTCCACCACAAGCGGTTAAAGCGACAAGACTTGTCGCTAGTAATAATTGTTTTAAATACTTTATGGAGTGAAAATTAGGGGGGCTCATCATGCTAATCCTTACATTGAGTACTGTATTTCCCTAAAAAGAGGCAACTGCATACACAGTTGCCATAACTCAAGGGAAGCAAAACCTATTTTGAACATGAAATAAAGGCGGGATCTCAGTGTCGTCCTTAACCATAATCTGAATTCAGTCATGTTTGCCCGTCAAATATGAACACCCGAGATCCCATCAAAGCGATTCATTTTTCGTTAAGGTTCAAGGGTAGATTAGTTACAAGAAATAAGTATGCTGAATGCCGACAAAAATGTACTCAAATACGACATTTCCTATATAAACAACATGTTATATGTAATGACATTGGTACTCTTTCGCTGTCATGCCATATTTTGCTTTAAAAAATTTAGAAAAATACGAGCGTGACGAAAAGCCCACATCATCTATTACTAAGCTTATTTGTCGCCCTTGTCTTAGTAATTCAGCTGCTTTACTCAGTCGATAATTACGCAAATATTCACTAGGAGTAATGTTTAATAGAACTTTTAACTTACGTTGTAATTGACGCTCACTAAGCGCTAATTCTTTCGCACAATTCACCATAGAGAAACCTTGTTGCTGGTAATGCTCAGCAACATACAACTCAAGCTTTTCAAGCAGCTGTTTGTCACGAGGATCAACCACAACCGGTTGCTTTGTCTCAACATGATCAGGTGCATCCATAGTTTGCTGTTGAGAATATAAATTGACCCAATGTATCCAATTCTCAACTTTTAAAAATAGCTCTTCTCTATCAAATGGTTTGGTGATCACATCTAGCGCATGCTGTTGCAAACTACTTACTCGGGTTTCATAGTCTCCCTTGGCGGTCAAAATAATCACCGGAATATGACAAGTAACGGGCGAATTATGTAATGAATCTAAAACAGTAAAGCCATCGACTTTTGGCATCATTAGATCAGTAATTATTAAATCTGGTACTTGGCTCAGCGCTATTTGCAAACCGATCTGACCATCTTCAGCTAATAATACTTGATAGCGGTGCTGTAACTCTGTTTTTAGGTAATGACGTAGCTCGTCATTATCTTCAATAATTAATACACTCGCTTTGTCATGACTCACTTTTGATTTTAGGCTTGTACTATCAACAGGAACTTGCTCTGCAAATTGTGCTGTTTTAAATGCGAGTTTAAAGTTGGTTCCTTCTCCTAAACGACTTGCCAACACAATATTGCCTTTGTATTTATCGACCAGACGTTTAACGATAGCTAAACCTACGCCACTACCTTCTACATTTGCATGACTACTTACTCTGTAGAAAGTATCAAACACCTTGTCTTTTTCAGCGTCTGCGATGCCTTTACCTGTGTCTGTTACTTCTATGTAGGCAAGCTCACCTGATGCGCTTACGATTAAGCTGACTTGGCCTTGCTGAGTATACTTAAAAGCATTGCTTAATAGATTAGTAAGAATTGTGATCACCCCTTCTCGGGTGCTTTCAATAAATACAGCCTCTTCAATATCAACCTTAAAGTCGATGGGCTTTTCACCTAACACAGCAAACTGCCCCGCGACCTCTCTGGCTATTGCCGATAATGATACAACTTTAATAATCTCTTCATGGCGCTCATCATAACGAGTCAGCGTTAACAGCTTATCGACCAAACTTTCTAAGCGCCGGCTATTACGCAATACCAAGTTCAGTTGCTCACGCTTTTCAGTATTTCGCTCATCTGCTATGAGCTTTTGCAACGGCGCAATCAACAAACTCAAAGGAGTACGTAATTCATGAGATGCATGTGTAAAAAAACGCACTTTATTTTCGAGTGAATCACTCAGAGCATCAGCTTGCTGTTCGATGAGTGTTTTTTGCTCTGCGATTTCATCGGTGCGTTCGCTAACAATTTGCTCCAGATAATATTTTTGTTTGCGTATACGGCGAGTCCAAAACACTGTGAATAACCACACCATCGCCAAAATCAGCATGGCTGCTAGCAGATAAAACTCACTGGTTTGCCACCAAGGCGCAAGAACCGTTATGTTTAACAGTAATGGGGTAAGCGCATTTGCCCCATTTTCACTACTAGCATTAACTTTCAACTGATATTTACCAGCAGGAAGATTAGTGTAATCAACTGATAAAAAAGCCCCTGTAGCTTTGCGCCATTGTTGTTCAAAGCCCGCTAACTGATAGGAATATTGGTTAGTCTGTGGCTCAGAGTAGTGTAGGTAACCAATCTGAAAATGAACCCGTTTAGTTCCCGCAGGAATAGTCACTGAACGGCTTTTTTCTATTTGGTATAAACTGCCTAAACGACTGACTCCTTGGTTTACCACATCCTCATCATCAAATTGCAAACTAGTAAGTGCTAATTGCCCACCAATAGTATTAACTTCAAGGTCAGCAGGGTTAATGACACTAACCCCTTGAGTGCCACCAAACATCAAGCGGCCATCACGGGTTTTTAAATAAGCACCGGCATTAAATTCATTACCTTGTAAGCCATGTCGAGCTTTATAATTTTTTATGCTCATGATTACAGGGTCTATTTTAGCGAGGCCGTTGTTGGTACTTAGCCATACCCTATCTTCATTGTCTTTTAGCAACGCATAAACGACTTGATTAGGAAGGCCTTGAGCGACATTAAGCTGATGAACTTGCTGGTTGCTCAAATCAATAATATTTAAGCCGTTCGATGTTGCGAGCCACATTTGCTGATCAATTTTTAAAAACGCTCGCACTGTATTATCAGATAAAGCCAAGTCTCCTTTGCGATAATTAGTGAGGGTATCGGTTGCTGCGTTGTAGTGATAAGCCCCATCACCATCTGTGCCTATCCACAGATCTGCTTGCGAGCTTTTGTATAAACTCGTCACCCGCGCCGTTGGAATTACAAGTTGTGTATTTGCTACAGGCTGTGCAAAACTAATAAATTTGCCGCGCTGCCTATCAAAGCAAAACAGCCCCCCTCCATTAGTGCCGACCCAAACATTATTTTTCTCATCGACTAAAAGGGCATATATACTGTTTTCAGTTAAGCCATGCTCGCCTTCATCTGCCCGAAAGTGACTGATGCTGCCATCGGTATGCAAAACATCAATCCCTTGCTGCCAGCTGCCAATCCATATATCGCCATTACGATCTTCGGCGATGGCTTTAATTGCATTGCTACTGATTGAATACGGTGAACTTTCGCTGGTTATGCGATCTAAACGATTTAATTGCTGATCAAGAATATCGATACCGCCACCCCAGCTGCCATACCAAATACGTTGCTTTGAGTCTTCAAATAACGCCCACGCATCGTTACTTGAAAGTGGCGTTGGCTTTTTTAACTTACTAAATTGCAATGATGCAGGGTCGAGCTTACTGATCCCATGTGCAGTACCAAACCACATAATGTCGCTACTGTCTCGGTAGATACTATATACCCGGTCATGAGCAAGACTATATTTATCAAACGGGTCATGCGCTAAAACGGTGAAGCTTGCATCAATAGGGTCGTAAACATTAATTCCGCCGCCTCGCGTTGCTAGCCAAACTCGGCCTTGGCTATCAAACTCAATATCACGAATTTCATTACTACTAAGCCCAGAATTATCATCATTAGAAGTTAACCACTGCGTTATTGTTTTGGTGCTTAGCTCAATCTTATACAAACCGCCGCCCTGACTTGCCAACCAAATACTGCCATCAGCGGCCTGTTTGATAGCGAAGATACTGCCATGAATATCTACAGGCTCAGCAAAGCCAGAAAAAACCGAATTGATTTGTTGATTATTAATAAGGTCATAATGAAGTAACCCAGCTCCATGCGTTCCTATCCAAAGTAAGTCAGCGATTTTTGATAGCGCATAAATAGGCTTTTTTAACCCTGTTATTAACGTTTCAAGTTGCTCCGTTCGCTTATCGTAACGAAACAGGCTGCCGTCGTAAGTGCCAATATAAACTTGCTGTTGCGCTACTAATAAGCTGGTTATTCGGCGCTCTTTTAAAAGCGGCTCAGAAAATTGATAATTATGTAATGCGAGTTGGTTTACACCACTATTTCGAGTACCTATAAACAGCTGTGATTCGCTATCAAGTGCCAACGGATAGATATAGTTATTCGCTAGGCTATTTTCCTTATCGGATGCTGTGAATACAGTAAACTCATTACCATCAAAACGGTTTAAACCTGCCTGTGTTGAAATCCAGATAAAGCCTTGCTGGTCTTGAACAATATCAAACACAACACTTTGCGATAGACCATCATCAATATCGTAGTTTTGAAATGCACACAAAGCTGAAGGTAAGAACAGAAGTGCTAACAGCGCTATTAAAAAACGGATCATCCCTAAATCTACACATTTATTATTAGTTATTAATCAAGCGTAGTTCAGTTCAGCTAACATTCATAATCATTTTCCAATTTAGGGATGAATAACTAGAATAGATATCAAGGGGTTGGATTTAGGTGTGAGTTAGCGGGGTAAAGGTGCTAGGTGCTAGGTCAAGCACAATCAGAAGAAAGGTTTAACATGAATTGTATTGGGTTTCGCTACGCTCAAACCAACCTACACAAAGAATGAACTGGGTGAACCCGAGTGAAAACACTGCACTAAACAACACTCTCATTCTACTTAAAACTTATAGCTTAAAGCTTCCAGCTTTTTCAGGCATAAAAAAACACGCTTTCGCGTGCCTACTTATCAAACTCATTTAATTTTAATCTTCAATTTCAGTTGGTTGCGGGAGCTGTGAATTTTGAGGGCGAACCGACGACCTTCGGGCTCTGAACCTGAATTTCAGGCATAAAAAAACACGCTTTCGCGTGCCTAGTATTACATATAAATTTTTAATTTCAGTTGGTTGCGGGAGCCGGATTTGAACCGACGACCTTCGGGTTATGAGCCCGACGAGCTACCAGGCTGCTCCATCCCGCGCCTGAAATTATTAAGTTTATTTTACTTCTTGCTTAATTTAAGAAGTCAGCCAATTCAGAGAATTGGTTGCGGGAGCTGTGAAGGTGAAGAGTGAACCGACGACCTTTAAAGTTCCAACAATATACCAATCTTTTAAAAGATTGGTTGCGGGAGCCGGATTTGAACCGACGACCTTCGGGTTATGAGCCCGACGAGCTACCAGGCTGCTCCATCCCGCGCCTGAATATTAAGTTTATTTTACTTCTCACTTAATTTAAGAAGTTGGTTGCGGGAGCCGGATTTGAACCGACGACCTTCGGGTTATGAGCCCGACGAGCTACCAGGCTGCTCCATCCCGCGCCTGTATGTTTAGAGTCCCAGAAGCCGGATTTAAACCGACGACCTTCGACTTCAGGTATTAGCGAGTCCGACGAATGATTTATCATTCTGCTCTATCCCGCCCCTGTAATCTCTAAGTAACATAAGCATGTTATTGCTGCCCTGTTTCAGAGAGAGCGCTATCATATAGCAATAAGATTAGAAATCAAGGGTTATAGTGACAAATTTAATTCAAGCGAACAAAAAGCACACAAAACACCGTTAGAATGCACGCTGATGAGGACTAATCATTTTTTGCCACTCCCAATCAGGGTGACCCATCACGATAAAATCAGGGTTTTCTGTGCTTTCTCGTTGATTGTAAGTTAACGGGTTGAACTCGGCATCTGTAATACAGCCACCAGCTTCTTCGACAATCACTTGTGACGCACCAGTATCCCACTCACCCGTTGGCCCGATACGTAAAAAGCAGTCCGCTTTACCCTCAGCGATAATACACGCTTTTAATGAACATGAGCCTAATGCCACCGTCGCAAACTGAGTATTTAAATACTGGCTGACCGCTTCAATTTTTTGTCTGCGGCTTACAGCTAAGGTTAAATTATCCGGCGTTGCTACCGAAATTTGCTGATCTTGGCCATTTTCACGTTTAAATGCGCCATTTTGATAACTAGCAAAATAAGTCACTTGTTTCGCTGGCCAATGGATAACACCCAGTACTGGGCGATTATTTTCAACTAAAGCGATATTAACTGCAAAATCACCGCTTTCTAGAATAAACTCCCCTGTACCATCCATAGGATCAAGCAGCCAATAACGGTGCCAATCTTTTCTGTCTGCCAGCGCCGGAATAGGTGTTTCTTCTGACATAATTGGAATATCAGGGGCTATGGCTTTCAAACCAGCCATTAATACATCGTTCGATGCTAAGTCAGCCTTGGTGACCGGAGTATGATCTGACTTTTGCTCAGCACCAATATCATCCTGCTGATAAATGGCCATAATGGCATCGCCTGCTTGCTCAGCTAACCGAATACACGGTTCTAAAAAATCATTCATTGCCCGCTCCCGACTCTAAGTACTTTGTTAATAATAGCAAAGCTGCGACACTTCGTGCTTCAGTAAAGTCTTCTTGTTGCAATAATGATTGCCAATCACTTATTGGCCATTTTACCACGACAAGCGGTTCAGGCTCATCACCGGGTAAGGTTTCAGGGTAGAGGTCTTCAGCATACAAAATATGCATAGTGGCATTAAAGTAACTCGGCGCCATGCTGACTTTTTTAAGTTCAGCAAAATGTTTAGCACCAAAACCAACTTCTTCTTTAAGCTCACGGTCTGCAGCTTGCTGTGGGGTTTCGCCTGGGTCAATTAAGCCCTTTGGAAAACCCAACTGATAATCATTGATGCCTGCACAATATTCTCGCACTAATAACAGTTCGTTATCGGCCGTTACTGGCACAATCATAACTGCCCCTCTGCCACCGCCACGAATTCTTTCGTATTGCCTTTGCTCATCATTTGAGAACTTCAATTCGAGAGATTCAACAGTAAATAGTCGACTTTTAGCGACAACTTCATTAGACAAAATTTGCGGTGGTGTAGGATGCTTTTTCTGTGTCATTGGCATTAATTTGCTATCATGGCAGTTATGCTCATCATAAATCTTTTAAAGTGAATTGCCTATGTTAAATTGGTCAAAAATCGATACTGTGTTGTTAGATATGGATGGCACCCTACTCGATTTGCATTACGATAATTACTTTTGGCTAACTGTTATTCCCGAGCAATATGCGCGTAAACATAAAATCAGCTTAGACGAAGCAAAAGCTGACATTTTACATCGTTATCAACAAGTTCACGGACAAATTAATTGGTACTGCTTAGATTATTGGCAACAACAACTTGATTTACCAATTATGGCGCTAAAACGTGACATACAACATTTAATCAGAATTCGTGAAGATGTTCCGCCGTTTTTAACTGAGCTTAGAAAAGCAGGCAAGCAATTGATCATGCTTACTAACGCACACCCAGATTGTGCCATGTTAAAGTTTGAACACACTGCTATCGATAATTACTTAGATGGGGTTATCTCAACTCATCAATATGGCGTGAGTAAAGAGCATCAACCATTATGGCAACAAGTACATCAAGAATGGCAGTTTGATAAGGAACGGACTTTATTTGTGGACGACAGCCTTGCCGTGCTAGATGCAGCAAAAGAGTTTGGTATTGGTCATATACTTGCGGTTGCCAACCCTGATAGTCAGCAACCGCATAAGCAGTTCGATGGCTTTTTATCAACCATCGATTTTCGCGAGCTTATACCCGTTGAATGATTACTTCGGGTAACGCTGCTCTAAGCCTTGATATACAAGTTTTGCAAAATCTGCATGCTCTGTATCTAGGCTTTTTACCACTTCAACTAAGTGCTCGTTATCTTCTTGGCCATTCCACACCTTGATATAGCTACCGTCTTTGTAGCCATGATCTTGGCGGAAGAAATTCAAGGTGTTTTTACCAACGTAGCCACGGTATAAATCATCGATATCCATACCGATTTGCGCCATACAACCAGCAAATGCAGCTGCATTAAAACTCTTTTCAGCGACTGCTGAGGCGGCTAATAATTCGAGTGTTTGTTTAAAGTCATCGGCTTTAACTGGTGCACTTAACTCAGCTTCAAGTTGCGCAGCTAAATGCTCATAGCTGGTTTCACCATCAATGCGTAAAGATAAACCAAAATGGAAAATATCAACTAACTCTAAAATAACTTGTTCTGTATCTGGGGTTTGTTTCTTCCACCACTTCCAACCGTAGTGGTCAAGCATTTCAGCACACTCAACCCAAATTGCACGATACCATTCAAAACCTTGGCTAAACCATTGCTCATGAACTTTGGTATTCATCGCATTTTGCATCTCGAGCATAACAACGAGTTTTTGTAAATTAGCAGACATTCTTT
Source organism: Pseudoalteromonas sp. P1-26 (assembly GCF_001401795.1). Lineage (NCBI taxonomy): Bacteria > Pseudomonadati > Pseudomonadota > Gammaproteobacteria > Alteromonadales > Pseudoalteromonadaceae > Pseudoalteromonas > Pseudoalteromonas sp. P1-26. The sequence continues at coordinate 54,520 of NZ_LKDX01000026.1, forward strand.
ATCCCAACTTGCATTTTTTATTTGCCTATATACTACAGTTAAATTTGAGTTTGATGTAGGTAAAGATGAAATAAATCCCGCAACAATCAGGTCATCTTTGCAGTTGATAAAAATAACCGAGGAAGCCCATGTTTAAATCTCTATTCATTAGTGCACTGTTTGTACTATCAAGCCACGTTATCGCTGCAACTGCGACCAATATTGCAGAATCAGCAGAGCAAGTTAGTCCGTTATTACCTGGCTTAACGGTGCCAAATGTTGAATTGAAAGACCAATACGGTAAAACCGTCTCGCTAGCTGAGCGCTTTAAAGAAAAAACTACCGTGCTGATTGTTTATCGTGGTGGCTGGTGCCCATATTGTTCAAAACAATTGGCCAGCGTGCAAAAAATTGAGAAAGAATTAGCAAGCTTAGACGCGCAACTAATTGCCGTTTCACCAGATAGCCCTGAAAAACTCGCTGAAACAAAAATTACAGCTCCTAGCTATCAATTGCTTTCTGACGACAGCCTTACTTTGGCGCAAACGTTAGGTTTAGCATTTTATTTAGATGACAAAACAGCAAAGATTTACCGCAATAAGCTTGGGGTTAACTTTGTCTCGTTAGAAGGTGAGCCGAAAGTAGCACTGCCTGTACCAGCAGTATTCGTGATAGATACAAATGGGTTAGTTCATTTTCAATACGCCAACCCAAATTACAAAGTACGCTTAACAGAAGATTTATTACTAGCTGCTGTTAAATCAGTGAGTGAGCAATAAATTAGCTACCGATAAGCAGAACATGAGTCTGCTTATCGGCCTTGTGTAAATTCTTGCCAAGATTCAATTAAATCAACAAAATCTTCAAAGCCACAGCCACTGCACAGGCCTTCTTCTTCAAGCATTAAATCATCATCTTGGTAGGCAACTAAGTCTTCGTTATCTTGATGTAATGCATGTGCTTCGAACAGCGCTTCGTCTTTATTTAAGATCAAATCAATTTCTTGACCTTGTAAAGTTAAAGACTCATGACTGTTCTTAACAGCAGAGATCAACGCTTGCACCATCGCAATTTTTTCTTTTCCGACTTCTTCGTTTAGCCAACGGCCTATGATGGCGTGTTCAGAGGAAATTTTAATGCGTAAACCGCTAATAGGGTCGCGGATAAATTGATATTCCATGGAGGGTACTCTTAATACGTTATCTGCTAATTATACCGTTTGCAGCTAAACGTGGCGAGTTTAGTCGCCTTAAAACAACTCGAGCGCCTAAGTGGCGCTCGTGTTTGTGCTAATTAAATAGCTAGAGTCGCGACTTGAAGCGTGCAGCATCAATAATCGCCCATAGGTATACGATTGGCAGTAGAATAAAACCAACTGCCACATAAATTAGTGCACCACTAATAACCCATGCTAAAAAGAATGCAATAGCCGCCATTAAACGACCTTGTACCAATTGTCCTAAACCAGGAAAAAAGATATTACATATTGCTGCGATTACATTACCGCCAGAACCTTGCTCTGCCATACTAACCTCTGTAGTTTTTAATGATTATACTTTTTATAATCACACTTTATGCCAACTTATTATGACTTACAAATCAAAGTGTTAAAAAGTAGCGTTATTTTGATTTTAGTTCTTTTTGCTAAAAATCGGTCAAATTCACAATTTTTATACTGCAATTTTAATAACTTGCCAAAATAGCTGTTTATAAAAACAGTATTTTATTTAGCCTTGCATAAACACCTGTTATACTCCACCCATTATAGATTGAAAAGGCGTAACGATGGACGTTTCTGAATTACTCGATGGCTTAAATGACAAACAACGGGATGCTGTCGCAGCCCCATTGCAAAATATGCTGGTACTTGCAGGTGCAGGTTCTGGTAAAACTCGAGTACTTGTTCATCGCATCGCATGGCTCATGCAAGTTGAGCAAGCTTCTGCATACAGCATCTTTGCGGTAACCTTCACTAACAAAGCCGCGAAAGAAATGCGTACCCGTGTAGAAGAAACGTTAAAAGCACCGGTTGGTGGTATGTGGATTGGCACTTTCCACGGCTTATCTCATCGTATTTTACGCGCCCATCACCGTGAAGCGAACTTGCCTGAAAGCTTTCAAATCTTAGATTCTGACGATCAACAACGCATGATAAAACGCTTACTTAAAGCGATGAACATCGATGATAAAAAGTGGCCAGCAAAACAATTTGGTTGGTATATCAGCGCGAAAAAAGATGAAGGTCTGCGCCCTAAAGACATTCAAGCCTACGATATTAATGAGCAAATGATGCTGAAAGTCTATGCTGCATATCAAGAGGCTTGTGACCGTGCAGGTTTAGTCGACTTTGCAGAAATACTGCTGCGCTGCTACGAAGTACTTAAGAATCACCCAACACTTTTACGTCACTATCAACAGCGTTTTGCCCACATGCTGGTAGACGAGTTCCAGGATACCAACACTATTCAATATGCTTGGTTAAAATTACTCGCAGGTAACACCAACAGTATTATGATCGTAGGTGATGATGACCAAAGTATCTATGGCTGGCGTGGCGCAAAAATTGAGAATATCAAACGCTTTTTAACTGACTTCGAAGCCGAAACTATTCGCCTTGAACAAAATTACCGTTCAACGGCAACAATCTTAAAAGCATCAAATGCACTGATCAAAAACAATGCTGAACGCATGGGTAAAAGCCTTTGGACAGACGGCAATGATGGTGAGCCTATTTCTGTTTACGCTGCGTTTAATGAATTAGACGAAGCACGCTTTGTCAGCAGCAAACTACGTAGCTGGCTAAATGCAGGTAATGCATTACAAGACGCCGCGATTTTATACCGTAACAACGCGCAATCTCGTGTACTCGAAGAAGCAATGCTACAAGAAGGTTTAAAATACCGCATTTACGGCGGTATGCGCTTCTTCGAACGTCAAGAGATCAAAGATGCGCTTTCATATTTACGTTTAGTGGGTAACCGTCAAGATGATGCTGCTTTCGAGCGCGTTATTAACACCCCTGCCCGCGGCATTGGTGATAAAACGCTAAGTCATATCCGTGATTGCGCGCGCAATGAGTCATTGCCACTTTGGTATGCCGCAAAAGCAATTGTAGAGCAACAACACCTATCTGGCCGTGCAGCAAGTGCCGTCACTAAATTCTTAGAACTTGTTGAGCATATCGAAGATAAAATCAGCGATCTCACCTTAGAAGAGCAAGCGAAATATGCCATTCAAACCTCAGGGTTAATGGCAATGTATCAAGCTGAAAAAGGTGAAAAAGGCCGTGCCCGCGTAGAAAACTTAGAAGAGCTTATTAGTGCTTGTGGTCAATACGAACTTCCTGAAGATGAAGAGTTCAGCTCACCACTACAGGGATTTTTGGCTTATACCTCACTAGAGTCTGGCGAAGGTCAAGCTGATGAGCACGAAGACGCGGTGCAAATGATGACACTACACTCAGCAAAAGGCCTAGAATTCCCATTGGTATTTATGGTTGGTGTTGAAGAGGGCATGTTCCCATCACAACAAAGTAATGAAGAGTCTGGTCGTTTAGAAGAAGAACGCCGCCTCTGCTATGTTGGTATGACTCGCGCGATGGAAAAACTATATATTAGCCATGCAGAAAGTCGCCGTTTATACGGACAAGAAAAATACCATAGCCCATCACGCTTTTTACGTGAAATGCCTGAAGACTGTATCGAAGAAATCCGAATTAAAACACAGGTTTCAAGACCGCCTGCGGCAGGTCGTTTTAGCCCATCAGTAACACATGCCGCATTTGAAGATAGCGGCTTTAACTTAGGGCAACGCGTATTACACGCCAAATTCGGCGCAGGAACCGTACTCAATTACGAAGGTAGCGGCGCACAGTCACGTATTCAAGTGAACTTTGATGACCTAGGCAGCAAATGGCTTGTAACACAGTATGCAAGACTTCAAGCCTTATAATGAGTACTTAACAGCACTGTGTAATGAGCTGGTGATTGCAAAGCATCGCCAGCTTGTCATTGTGCAAGGCAGCGAAACTTGGTGCTACCAGTTTGCAAACCAATTAGCGCTCAAAAATACCTATGTTTTCAGTAGCAGCTCATTATTAGCAAATAGTGAGTTTCCAAAACATGCTCACCAAATTCTTGGCCAAGAGTTTCAACACGCAATTTTTGATGGTTTTAGCGGCTTATATGCCGATAAACTCGCAGCGCTTGCAGGTACTGTAAAAGCAGGTGGTGTACTGATAATGTTGCTGCCCGATGACCGCAAGTGGCAAGACCCTGCACTCACAAGTATTACCTCTTATGGCCAAGTGATTAAACACAGCTTTTTTAATCAGCGTTTATTCTCCAAGCTAAAGTTGCAGCCACATTATTTTACTGAACACTCGCTCCCTGCTTACCAATCAGTATCGCCAGCAACTGCTGAGATAAATTATCAGCAACAACAAGCATGTGTTGAGCAAATTATTAAAACCGCAACAGGGCGCGCTAATCGCCCTTTTGTGATCAGTGCGGACCGAGGTCGTGGTAAGTCAGCTGCTTTAGGGATTGCAGCAGCAAGTCTTCAAGATAAAAAAATCCTTATTTGTGCCACGCAAGCCAAAGCCGTACAAACAAGTTTTAAGCATTTAGCTGCTGAGCTTGGTGTTAGCAAAGAGCAAAACTTTAAACAACTAGCTAATCTTAGCTATATTGCGCCAGATACACTGCTAAACGAAAAACCTGACTGCGATCTGTTATTTGTCGACGAAGCAGCGGCGATTCCGGTTCCTATGCTATTGCAGATCCTAAAAAGTTATCCACGAATCGTATTTGCTAGCACTATGGTTGGTTATGAAGGAAATGGGCGTGGTTACACGTTACGCTTTTTACATTACTTACGTAGCCAATATAAATCGCTAAAGGCAGTTACTCTGGATGAACCTATTCGTTTTGCTAAACATGACCCCCTCGAAAATAGCCTACGCGAACTATTACTACTCGATGCAAAGTACCTAGATACGCAGAGTGGTAAGTCTTACCAATTTGAAAATATAAGCAAAGATCAACTCGTTGAAGATGAGCAGCTGCTTAGCCAAATTATGGCGCTACTGGCGCTGGCTCATTACCAAACCACAGTAAATGACTTACGCCAATTGCTTGATGCCCCAGAGTTACAGCTATCGATCTGCAAACAAGAAAATGCATTAAAAGCCGTTTGCTTAATTGCTATTGAGGGTGGCTTAACGCCTGAGATTGCTGAGCAAGTTATAAAAGGAAAGCGCAGGCCTCATGGTCATTTAATGGCGCAAACTCTGACTCAATTGAGCCGAAATACAGAAGACTTGTGTAAACGCTCAGCGAGAGTTGTGAGAATAGCTGTTGCACCTGAATGTCATCAACAAGGTATTGGCTCAGCCCTGTTAAACTACTGCGAAAGCCAATTAAATAATTGCAGTTATTTTGGTGCCAGTTTTGGCGCAAATGCAGCGTTAGTTAAGTTTTGGCAAAGTAATGGCTTTAATATTGTTAAGCTTGGATTTAGTCATGACAAAGCAACGGCTGAACATGCTGCTTTAGTGATTAAAGCGTTAGATAAGCAAACGACTGATAGCGCAGCACTCTTAATAGAAGAGTTTAAACAAGACCTGTCTTTGCAACTCCTTGGTCACTTTAGCTCACTTCCTTGGCAGCTTATTGCAGAGCTATTCAAACGCTTACCAAAAAGTGACCTATCTTCTGCCTTAGATGCAAGAGCTGAGCGGCTGTTAACCGGTGATATTAACCTCTTCCAAGTGCAGCCATTGCTATGGCAAATGATTTGGAGCACACCAATTAGTCTAAATTTATTAGATGAACATACAAAATTCATCCTTATTCGACTAGTATTACAGCAAACCTCTGTAAATAGCTTGATCGAAGAAGCCGGTTTTACAGGTAAAAAAGACTTAGACTCACAGTTCAAAACCGCAGTGCAAGGTTGGTATGCTCACTATAAATCACTTCAAAATAACAGCTATTAAGTGTTTAAGTATTTGTACCTTGCTGCTATCTCAGATAGCTTTAGCTGAACACTCACAGCCTACCATTAAACTCGGAATGTCCACTGCGCTCACAGGACCTGCAAAGCAAATAGGCGAACAACTGGCGCTTGGCAGTAATATTTACTTTAATAAAATCAACAAAGAAAACGGTGTTAACGGCCAAAGTATCGACCTGATATTAGCTGATGATGGCTACGAGCCAAAAAATACCGTAGTGAATACCCGCGAGTTTTTATTTGACCAAAAAATCCATGCGATTTTTGGCTCTATGGGCACACCAACAGCCCATGCAATTAAGCCCCTGCTAGATAGACACCGTATTCCATTTCTCATGCCATTTACAGGCGCTGACTTTTTACATAACAGCTCAATGCCAAATGTATTTAATCTTCGTGCGAGCTACCAAGATGAAGCCATAGAGCAAATTAACTACCTAGTTAAAGAGCGTAAGCATGAAAAAATTGGTTTAATGATCCAAGCCGATGAGTTTGGTTATATGGTAGAGAGCAATCTCGTTAACGCCCTAAAAATACATGGTATTAAACCTGTAGAAGTCACGCGATTTAAGCGCAATAGTGATGATATTTCAAAAGCTTTAGCGCTTCTAAAAGAAAGTAATGCAACCGCAATTTGTTTAGTCGGTACCTACAAGCCTCTCGCTGAATTTGTTAACGCTGCAAACAAACAAAGCTTCAACCCAGACTATACTTCGGTGTCTTTTGTATCGAGTCATGATTTATATCAGCGAATTAAGCAGCCCGCCAACATTATGGTCACTGAAGTGGTTCCCGACCCTAATAACTGTAAAAACCCTTGGTGTAAGCAGTTTATTGAAGATATCGAGCCTTATCACACGAGTGCGAATAGAATTATATTTGAAGGTTATTTGAATGCCGTTGCATTGGTTAGCGCTGCCCAAAAATGTCCAACGCCTCTAAACAATCAATGTCTGCTGACTGAGCTAAATCGTCTATTTACTGACACATCAGATTTCGCTGATCTATTTAACACTCACACTGCGGGAAATAACAAAAAAATCTACCGCTCATATTTTAAAAGTAATTAGGTTAAACTACGACTAAATTACAATAATGTTCTATGCTATAGAGACTTAACAAGGCTTTGAGGGAAATATGGATCTGATTAATTTTCGAGTTGGCCAAAAGACCATTTCACTAAAAATTCTCGATATTCTTCTAACTGAGCGTTACGAAGGAAACTTAACGTCGTTGCCAAATGAAAATAAAAGCTTCATTGGAGTTAAAGATTATATGGAAACTCCAACGCCTATCTTTGATTTAGGAATTGTATTAAACAACCACTCAACCAAAGAAACCAATGCCGAATTATCTGATCTTTTAGTCGAAAGAGAGAAAGACCATTTAGATTGGCTAGATGCCTTAGAAAATAGTTTAGTGACAGGTACGCCTTTTACAAAAGCCACAGATCCAGACAAATGTGCATTCGGTCGTTGGTATAACAACTTTGAAACCGATAACGAAGACTTACAAAGTATCTTAGCCAAGTTTGATAAGCCACACCGTGAATTACATGCTATGGCCGGTGAGTTATTAGAATTGCAAAAAAGCCAACCTCACGACAAGGTGATTAGCCTATTTGCAGAGAAAAAGCGCCAAACATTCAACCAGCTTATTAGATTGTTTGAATCGGCACGTGAGCAGATCATTCTTGATTACAAGCCAATCATCATCTTCACCACAAAAGACGGTGTAACACCTCATATAGGCCTTCTAGTCGACAAAGTAGAAGACAACATCAACGTAAAAAAAGAAGACATCAAACCGTTAGACCAACTTACCTCGGTTGGTTTTGATGTTGATCCGCAAACTAAAAACATGATGCGCGGATTAATCAAAATGAAGCATAAACACAGCTTATTATTAGACCCAAGTGCCATCTTCCGCCCAGAGCACCTCATGCGCCACGAAGCAGAAGAAACCGAAGAGTATGGGCTTTTTTAGTCGCTAGTTAGCGAGTTAGAAAGAGTAAAGTTAGTGAGGGAAAAGTTGAAAGGCCTGGCGTAGTTTGGGTAGAGCGAAGCGAAACCCAACACATCACAGAGCTATCAGCTTTCAGCGTTCAGCCGCGCGGTGTGGGTGTTTGGTGCTGCGTCTTCATCTACCGAAGGCTCTAGGTTCTAGGTTCTAGGTTCTAGGTTCTAGGCAAAGTGTACTTGTTGGAATGGCTTTAGCCATGAATGTGTTTGTTATGGTCTGAA